>CAJKZP010000017.1:0-25340 GCA_905204415.1 uncultured Collinsella sp.
CGGCAGCCTCATCGGCATCGGCCGTCGCGTGGTTCGCAGCCCAACGCAGGTTCTCGACCGTACCGGCGATACGTGTGAGCGAATTCTCGGCGCCCTCCAGGCGCTCCCAGGAGAAGTCGAGCGGTGAGCGATAGCTCGTCTGCAGCATCAGCAGGCGCAGGGCCGCGGCAGAGTGCTGCTCGAGCACCTCGGCCAGCGTAAAGAAGTTACCGAGCGACTTGGACATCTTCTCGCCGTCTACCAGCAGCATGCCCGTGTGCATCCAGGTGTTGGAGAAACCCTGGTGCCAGGCGCAGGTGGCCTGGGCGCACTCGTTCTCGTGATGCGGGAAGGCCAAGTCGGAGCCGCCGCCGTGAATGTCGATCGGAGTGCCCAGATAGCGGTGCACCATGGCGGCGCACTCGGTGTGCCAACCGGGACGGCCCTCGCCCCAGGGGCTCGGCCAGCTGGGCTCGCCGGGCTTGGCGGCCTTCCACAGGGCAAAGTCGAGCGGGTCGTTCTTGTCCTCGTTCTCCTCGATGCGCGCACCCACCATGAGGTCGTCGATGTTGCGGCCCGAGACCTGGCCGTAGTTGGGATCGCTGCGCACGGCAAAGTACACATCGCCGTTATCGGCCGCGTAAGCGTGGCCCTGCTCGATAAGCGTCTTGATCATGGCGATCATGGGACCAATCTCTTTGGTGGCGCGGGGACGCACATCGGGATCGAGCACGTTGGCAGCGCGCATGACGCCGATGAACTTGTCGGAGAACTCCGTCGCAACCTCGGCAGCCGTACGGCCTTGCTCGTTGGCGCGCTTGATGATCTTGTCATCGACATCGGTGAGGTTCTGGGCAAACGTGACCTCGTAGCCGCTCGCGATGAGCCAGCGACGAATCACGTCAAAGCTGATGAACGTGCGGGCATTGCCGATGTGGATGTTGTCGTAGACCGTGGGGCCGCACACGTACATGCGGACCTTGCCGGACTCGATGGGCTGAAACTCTTCCTTTTTATGGGTAGCGCTGTTATAGATACGCATTCGTTACTCCTTAACGGTTTTCTGTAGCAGGCAGACGGCCCAGGCGCCGATTCCCTCGCCCTGGCCTTCCCAACCGAGCTTTTCGGTCGTAGTGGCGGCGACGCCCACGTTTTCGACGTCAACGCCCAGGGCATGGGCAAGGTTGGCGCGCATGGCATCGCGGTGCGGGGTGATCTTGGGTTGCTGACAGGCAATGGTGCAATCGGCATCGACAAACTCGAAGCCCAGCTCGCGCGCATAGCCCATCACGCGAGCGAGCAGCACCATCGAATCAGCACCCTCATAGGCGGGGTCGGTATCGGGGAATAGCTTGCCGATGTCTCCCCCGCGGCAGGCGCCCAGAATGGCGTCGGCCAAGGCGTGCGCGAGCACATCGGCATCCGAGTGGCCCAGCAGACCGCGCTCGTAGGGAATATCGACACCGCCGATGATACATCGACGCCCCTCCACCAGACGGTGAACGTCGTAGCCATGGCCAATGCGCAGGTTACTGAACATGGGGAAGGTCCTCTCCCTCGGCCATGCGGCCGAGCAGAATCGCGGTTACGGGACGCAGGTCCTCGGGCACCGTCACCTTAAGGTTATCGCGCGGGCTCTGGACGCAGCGGACGCGTCCTCCCATGCGCTCGACCAGTGACGAATCGTCCGTACCGATAAAGCCCTCGGCAATCGCCGCGGCATGGGCGCGCTTCATGGCGTCGACACTAAAGATCTGCGGCGTCTGCGCGGCCCAGTACAGCTCACGCGGCGGCGTCTCGACGATGTTGTCGCCATCGACGATCTTGAGCGTGTCGATGGCAGGCTGGCCGCACACGACACCATCGAGGGCACGGTCGCTCACGAGCACGTCGATAGCGTGGTCGATGGCCTCGGTCGTAATGAGCGGACGAGCGCCATCGTGAATGGCAACGTATTCAAAGCCCGCCGGAGCCGCATGCACGCCGGCACGGGTGGAATCCTGACGGGTATCGCCGGCATCGGCAAAGCTGATGGGCGTGTCATAGTCAAACGGGTCGATGGCCAGGCGGCGCATCTCGGCACGGCGCTCGGCAGGACAAACCACGACGATGTGGCCGACCTTATCGCTACGATCGAACGCGCGGATTGACCAGCTCATGAGCGGAGGGCCCGCCACGTTAACGAGCTGCTTGCCGCCGGGATTTCCAAAGCGCTGGCCGCTGCCACCGGCAACGACCACGGCGCATACGGGCGCCATTATGCGTTCCCCTGTTTGGTGCCCTTCATGCGGTACAGCGAGTCCGCAAGAATGGCAGGGTTGTTGACGCCAAAGTCGCCCAGGCGCTCCGGATCCTCGCTGATGTCGTCCATGAGCTCCTGCAACGAGCCGTATTCGTCGACGATCTTCTCGGCCACGCCGTCGCGCACGACGGACACGCGCGAAAGCGTGCGCAGGCCCAGCGGCGTCATGACGGAGTCCTCGTCCAAGTCGTCATAGCCCAGAACTGCCGCCACGTGCTGCGGGTCGGACAGGTCCTTAGGCGTCATACGGGCAAGCTCAGCGCGAATCTTCTCGGCGTTGGCCTCAGAGGAATCGCTTGCGTAGTCGCGGATCATCAAGTCGTATTCGGTATCCATGCTGGAGCCCGCGAGCTGCTCGAGCTGCATCTGCACGAGCTTGCCCTGGTTACCCAGCTTGACGATGCAATCCTTAAGCTCGGTCTTTGCCTGCTGCATGATCTCAAAGCTCGAGAAAATACCGGTGATGTCGGCGAGCGTGACGTAGTCGTCGAGCTCAAGGGCCGTCAGGCGCAGCAGGGAGCGATCGAGCGACTGACGGGTAGTCTGGAGCGTGGCGACGAGCTGGTTGACCGAGCTCATGATGGTGGTGACGGGCTGGATCTCGTAGCTCTTGCCGTGGACGTACACGTTGACGACGGCACGACGAGCCGAAACCGAGATCACGATGGCGTCGGTGAGCACCGACATGCGAGCGGCAGTACGGTGACGCATGCCCGTCTCACTCGTGGCGAGCGAGGGATCGGGATTGAGGTGGAAGTTGGCACGCAGGATCTGGGTGAGGTCGCCATCGATAACGATGGCACCGTCCATCTTGGAGAGCTCGAACAGGCGGTTCGAGGTAAACGAAATGTTGAGCGGGAAGCCGTCGTTACCGGCGGCGAGCACGTTTTCGGTGTCGCCGACGCAGATAAGGGCGCCCAGGTGACCGGCAATGATCATGTCGAGGGCGGTGCGGATCGGCTGACCGGGGGCAGTCAGGCGGATGGCCTGTTCCATACGCTTTTGCAGCTCGTTCTTATCCAAGGCATCGCTCCCATCGTATACGCTCCATAAACGTCAATAAGTTTCTCACGGTTTGCCCCTGTGACGCCCGCAAAATCCGATGCTTACAGAATGAGCGAACACAGCTGAGAGCCCCAATCCAAATGAGCTGCTTATGTGGTAGCATCGGGATTCGCATAAATGAGGGAGTAGTCGCGTGATCGGGTTCGCCTCCGGTGGCGCGGCAAGTCAACACACTGGCCGATGCGGCCTGGCTTGCCTTAATGAACGAGACTCGTGGCTGTGCGCGCAACGCGTACGCCACGAGTCTTTTTTGTTACTCCCCCAAGAGGTACACGCGGGCCCGCCCGCAGAGAGGGAGCCAGACTATGGGGCTCGCAGAGCTCGTGTTGCTCGCCGTTGGCCTTTCGATGGACGCCTTTGCCGTATCCATCTGCAAGGGCCTTGGCATGAAGAAGATCAACCTTAAGGTCGCCGTAGTGCTCGGCCTGTTCTTTGGCGGCTTCCAGGCAGGCATGCCCGTGATCGGATGGGCGCTTGGCAGTCAATTCATGAGCATCATCGGCCCCATCGACCACTGGATCGCCTTTATCCTGCTCGCCTTCATCGGCGGCAAAATGCTGTGGGAGGCCTTTACCGAGGACGAGGATGAAGGCGACGGCAAGGATGCCGAGAAGATTGAACTGGGCGAGTACCTGATCCTCGCCATCGCCACCTCAATCGACGCCCTGGCCGTGGGTATCTCGTTCGCCGCGCTCTCGGTTGACATCGTGCCCGCTGTATCGCTTATCGGCGTCACAACGTTTATCTTCTCCGTCGCCGGCGTAGCGATCGGCCACACCTTTGGCGCGCGCTACGAAAAACCCGCCACCATCGTGGGTGGCGTCGTGCTCATCCTTATCGGCCTCAAGATCCTGCTGGAACACTTGGGTTTTTTGGTGTTGTAAAACACCCTTCAAAACTAAACGTCCGTATGAGGCCTCATGCAGAGTTTTGCATGAGCCTTTTCATGCAGACTTTTGCATGTCATACTAGGATGCAAAAGTCTGCACGTTAGGAGATTGCCATGGATACCCTTCCCATCACCACGCCGCGCCAAGCCGGCATCTACGTGCGTCAGGTGCGCGAGGCGCAGGGGATCACCCGTGCTGCCCTCGCTAAAAAAGCCGGTGTTTCGGAACGCCTGCTCGCATCGCTCGAGCTGGGAGATGCCACGGGCATTCGGCTCGACAAGCTGCTGGCAGTTTTCGGTGCTCTTGGACTGGCGCTCGCCGCTCAAGGGGATATAGGCGAAACGAAAAATGAGCAACCAGTCGACGCCCCGCATGCTGATCAACCTTGCAGCACCTCCAGACGCCATCACGCCCAACGTCTTCATCATCGCAACCGTCGCAGCACAACCATTCCGGCTCTTGCAGATGCCCCCTTTACATCCGCACTCTACGACGAGGCCTTCGCCGATTTCGCCATGTCCAATCTCGGAGTCTCGATTGCCACAAACGCATCTAGCCAAACCATGCCCGAAGGGAAATAGCCAATGGCCAGAACATCACTTCGGACCATTATTTGCGGCGTGCCTGCTGGAACGCTCACGCAAGATGAGAACGGTCTTATCAGCTTTACCTACGATCATGACTATGACGGGCCAGCCCTATCGACCAACATACCCGTATCGAATCGCACATACGGACAACAGGTCATGAATCCGTACCTGTTTGGCCTTCTACCCGACAGCGAGGACCAACGAAAAGCGATTGCCGCCGAATTCGACGTTAGGCCCAACAATCCCGTTGCGTTGCTCAGCCATATCGGACTCGACTGTCCGGGCGGCGTGCAGTTTTGTGCCGAAGAAGATACCGACGCCGTCCTGCATCGCGCTGGCGAATACCGCCCTATAGACAACCACGAAATTGCTCTTCGTCTCAAGTCGATCAGAGATGACCGCGATGCATCGTGGATGGGTCTAGATGAAAGTTGGTCACTTGGAGGCAACCAGGGCAAGTTCGCGCTCGCGTTCATAAACGGCCGCTGGTGCGAATGCATGGGCTCCTCGCCCACGACGCATATTTTCAAAAATGGCGTTATCGGAATTAAACTCGAGGCTCTCAATGAGTTTGTCTGCATGAAAAGCGCCCAGCGCGTCGGCATCGCAACGGCAAACGTCGAATATCGTATGTTTGAGGACGAACCTGCCCTCATTGTTGAGCGCTATGACCGCGTGAAAGTCAAAGACGGAACGATCAGGCGCCTACATCAAGAAGACCTCTGTCAGGCACTTGGGGTGATGCCCGCCCAAAAGTACACGGCGGACGGCGGCCCGACCGCACGCGATATTCAGGAACTCCTCGTCAATACGAGCCATCATCAACTTAACCTGTATCTGTTTACGCAGATACTTTTCTTTAACGCCATCATCGGCGCACCGGACGCGCATGCGAAGAACTATTCCCTGCTTCTTGGAAACGGCGGCACAGCTATGATGGCCCGTATGTATGACGTTGCATCTGGGCTGGCATACGAACGTATGCGGCGAAAAGCGCGCCTCGCCATGAGCGTTGGCGGCGAAAACCGTGTGGGACGCATCGGTCCAGGCGCTATCCGCCGATACCACGGTATGGGCGACCCCGCGCTGGAGGCGGCACTCACCGATGCCGGGCTATCCGAGAAGTTTTGCTTTGCGACCATGATGGACCTCGCCTACGAGGTACCCATTTGCATGGAAGAGGTCATGGACGAATACGCCGACCTGCCCGGCATGGCGGACCTACGCGAGCATATGCTCGGCCCCGTCCGCGAAAACTGCAAGCGCACCCTCGACCTCATCAAGGCGGATATGGGCTAGACGTTCGCAATTTCCCATTTCTTAAAAGAAAGGAGGGGCACCCGTCGCAAAAGCTCGGATGTCCCCTCTCGTAATGTCATTTGCAATCCGCTAGCACGTGGCTCGGACTGCTGCTAGCGCAACCTTTACGCAGCGAGGCGCTTGAGGACGTCGATGAGCAGCTCGTAGAAGCGCTCGGCAGAGGCGAGCTCCATGCTCTCGTCCGGGGTGTGGACATCGGAGAGCGTCGGGCCCACGGCGATGGCGTCCAGGCCGTGCAGGGCCTCGGCAAACAGGCCGCACTCAAGGCCGGCGTGAATGGACTCGATGCGCAGCTCGGAGCCAAAGAGCTCGCGATAGCTCTCGACGAAGACGTCGCGGACCGGCGAATGCTCGGCATAGCTCCAGCCGGGATATTCAAACTCAAACTTGGCGTCGAAGCCCAGGACATCGGCCAGCGTCTGCAGGCGGTCCTTGAACTCGTTCTGCAGCGAGGTGATCGAGGAGCGCGGGGACAGCATGATCTTGACCTCGTCGTCAGAAGTGGCAACCACACCGATGTTGGAGGAAACCTCGACGGAGCCGTCGGTGGCGACGTTGCGGCGAATCACGCCGTTAGGGGCAAGACGCAGGGCGCGGATGAGGGCAAGCGCGGACTTCTGGTCCATGGCCTCGACCTCGGCGTCGTCGGCAATCTCGACAGTGCAGGTAAAGCCGGGGTCGAAGACCTCGAGCTCGGCAGTGACGTCGGCGATGATGCCCTTTGCGATCTGGGCCGCGGCCTCGGCGGCAGCGTGGTCGGCGTAGACCAGAACAGCTTTGCACTCACGGTTGATGGCGTTGTCCTTGGTGCCGCCGTTAAAGCTAACGATGGCGGGCTCGCCGGCGACCATCAGGCGGTCGATGATGCGGGCCATGATGAGGTTGCCGTTGCCGCGCTCCAGGTGGATATCGCTGCCGGAGTGACCGCCCAGCAGGCCGGAGATGTCGAGCGTGAGGGTACTACCGGTCTTATGCTCGCGCGCGATCGGGCAGGTGTAGGTAACGACGACGCCGCCGGCGCAGCTGACGGTGGCAACGCCCTCTTCCTCGGAGTCAAGGTTAATCATGGTGCGGGCGCTAATCTGGGACTTGTCGAGCGTCTCGGCGCCGACCAGGCCAGTCTCCTCGTCGGTGGTGAACACGCACTCGAGGGCGGGGTGAACGATCGAATCGTCATTGAGAACAGTGAGCATCAGAGCGACGGCAATGCCGTTGTCGGCGCCCAGGGTGGTGCCGTTAGCGGTGAGGACGCCGTCCTTGACGACCAAGTCGATAACATCGGTCGTAAAGTCGTGCTCAACGGAGCCCAACTTGTCGCACACCATATCGATGTGGCCCTGCAGCATCACGGTCGGGGCATTCTCGGCACCGGCAGATGCGGGCTTGCGAATGATGACGTTGTAGACCTCGTCCTGGTACACATCGAGGCCGCGCTCCTTGGCAAACGCGACCAGGAAATCGCTGATGCCCTTCTCGTTGCCAGACCCACGGGGAATCGCGCTGACCTCCTCAAAGAAATGGAACAGCTGGGCGGGCTCGTAGCCGGTAATCTTGTAGTCCATGGTGCCTCCTTGGCGCAACTGGTTAGACAGTAAGACATGCGCCTTGTATATTCCCAGACTTTGCGTGCATAAACCAGTCGAAAACGCCGAGCGCCCTCGCATCATCGGCTAACGGTGGACCGTATAGCGTAACGGTCACAGCTTCCGCAGCTCTACAAATCGAGGCGCCCTTTCCGGAGCGCCTCGATTGCGCGCATCAAATTGTCGCCACGCCCTACAGCGCGCCGGAACCGGCTTGCATCATGCCGCCGGGACCCGAGGTCACGCCGCCGCTCACGGGCGCGGCGTTGCCGGTGTGCGGTGCCGCCGGGGCGGTATCGCCGCCGAGCGTGGCCGCCGGACGCGGTGCCGGGATCTCGCCCGTGCCGTGGCTAAAGACAAACTTGCCATCGGCCACGTCGCACAGGACGGTATCGCCCTCGCCCCACTCGCCGGCCAGAAGCTCCTCGGACAGCGGGTCCTCGATGAGCTTTTGGATGGCACGACGCAGCGGACGCGCACCGTTGGTGAGGTCGGTACCCTCGGCCACGATCTTGTCGTACGCCGCATCGGTGAGCTTGATGTTCATGCCGTTGGCAATCAAACGCTGACGCAGGTCGTTCACCAGCAGGTGCGCGATCTTGGTGAGATTCTCGCCCGAGAGCTTCTGGAACACCACAATGTCGTCGATACGGTTGAGCAGCTCGGGGCGGAACAGGCGCTTGAGCTCGCCCATCGCGCGGCCGCGGATCTCACTCGACGTGAGGCCCTGCTCGCCGGTGGTGCCAAAGCCTACGCTCGCATCCTGCGCGATCTCGCGAGCGCCCACGTTGGACGTCATGATGATCACGGTGTTGCGGAAGTCGACCGTCTTGCCCTGGCTATCGGTCAGGCGGCCCTCCTCCAGCACCTGCAACAAAATGTTGAAGATGTCGGGGTGCGCCTTCTCGATCTCGTCGAACAGCACGACCGAGTACGGATGACGGCGAACGGCCTTGGTGAGCTGACCGCCCTCGTCGTGGCCCACGTAACCCGGAGGGCTACCGATGAGCTTGGAGACCTCGAACTCGCTGCCGAATTCCGACATGTCGAAGCTGATGAGCGCGTCCTTGCTGCCAAAGAGGTACTCGGCGAGCGTCTTGGCGAGCTCGGTCTTGCCTGTGCCGGTGGGACCCAGGAAGATAAAGCTGCCGCCGGGACGACGCGGGTCCTTGAGCGGCGAACGGCTGCGGCGAACGGCCTTGGCAACGGCCTCGACTGCCTCGTCTTGGCCGATAATGCGGGTCTTGAGCACGCTTTCGGTCTGCAGCAGGCGACGGCTCTCGCTCTCGGTGAGCGAAGACACCGGCACACCCGAGGTCACGGAGACGATGTCGGCGATCTGGGCAACGTCGATGGTGAGCGGGCTCGCGTCGAGCTCGGCCGTCCAGGCAGCCTTGGCCTCGGCAAGCTCAATCTCGGCAGCCTTTTGCTGCTCAGTGATCTCGGCAGCCTTGTTCATGTCGTCGCTCTCGGTGGCCTCCTGCGCGGCGGCCTTAAGCTCCTCCACGCGATGCTCGGCCTCGCGCACCGGCTCGGGCGCGCGGTTGGCGGCGATGCGGGCGCGGGCGCCGGCCTCGTCGATGAGGTCGATGGCCTTATCGGGCAGGAAGCGATCCTGGATGTAGCGGTTGGAGAGGTTCGCGGCGGCCTCGATAGCACCCTGCGTGTAGCGTACGTGATGGTGCTCCTCGTAGCGCGGCTTGAGCGCGGTCAGAATTTTGACCGTGTCCTCGACACTCGGCTCCTCGACATCAATCGTCTGGAAGCGACGCTCAAAGGCCGGGTCCTTGGTGAGGTACTTGCGGAACTCCTCGGCCGTGGTGGCACCGATGATCTGGAAGGCACCGCGCGCGAGCACCGGCTTGAGCATGGAGCTCGCATCGATAGAACCCTCGGCAGAACCGGCACCGATGATGGTGTGCATCTCGTCGATAAACAAGATGACGTCGTCGGCTTCGGTTGCCTCCTGGATCACGTTCTTGAGGCGCTCCTCAAACTCACCGCGATACTTGGCACCCGCAACAAGACCCGGCAGATCGAGCGTCCAGATATTCTGGTTCATAAGATTCTCGGGCACATTGCCGGCAGCGATCTGCTGGGCCAGGCCCTCGACGATGGCCGTCTTGCCCACGCCTGGATCGCCCAGGATAAGCGGATTGTTCTTGGTGCGGCGCGAAAGGATCTCCATCATGCGCTGGACTTCCTTTTCGCGACCAATCACGGGATCGAGCTCGCCGTCGCGCGCCTTTTGCGTGAGGTTGGTGGCGAACTGCTTGAGCGTATCGGTGCCACTCCCCTTTTGCTGAGAGGCGTCCGAGCCGCTAAAGAACGGCAGGCCCGCACCGGGACGCCCGGCGCCGGCTCCGGCGAGCGGACGCTTCTTGTCCTGATCCTTAGCGGTGAGCTTTTCGATGGCCTTTTTGATAGAAGCAGACGACACACCCAGGCGCATGAGGATATCCATGGCCATGCCGTTGCCCTCTTCGACGATGCCGATGAGCAGGTGCTCGGTCGACACATATGTCTGGTTGTTCTCACGCGCCACGCGGAAGGAGCGCTCCATTACGCTAATGACGAGCGGCGTAAAGGCAAGCTTGGCAGCCTCGGTCTCCTCGCTGGGCTCGGGAACCGTGGTCTGGACCTCCTTGAGGGTGTCCATGATGTCGTCGTAGGAGATATCAAGCGAGCGCAGCGCCTCGGCAGCTATACCCTCGTCCTCCTTGGCGAGTGCGAGCAGCAGGTGCTCGGTGCCCACCTTATTTGAGTGTAGATCGAGCGCCTCTTGCTTGGCCATGGACATGACCTTGCGTGCGCGATCGGTAAAACGGTCTAACATGCTAGTTCCTCTTAGACGAGCTAGTTTTTCAAACGCAAAGCGCCGCCCCGCGGCAGCGCTTTGGTCTCTTTACCCATATGGAGTATATGTTAACCGTTGGGACCTTTTCCGCATGGGACCGCGCGACAACGTCTACAAAAAAGGAATCGCTCCGGTCTGTTTGAGGGTCTGGTTTTGAGCGCTGCCTAGCAGGCAGGCTCGGCGTCCATACCCTCGGAAATGCTGGCAACCTCCTCGGCAGCGGAAGCACCCGGCATGTGCACGAGCTCCATGTGCGGCTCGGCAAAGACCGTGCCCATGGGGAAGGCGCGGCGGAAGACAAAACGAGCAACCGGACCGGCCACCAGCAGGTTCCAGGGCAGAGCCATGATAAAGTTGCGCGGAATGTTGACGAGCCACATCATCGGCAGCAGCTGCAAGTTGGCAAGCGGGCCACCAGGCATATGGAACGAGCCCTCGCAGGCGCCGTAGAGCGACATGATGATGACCATGGGGACGACCATGCAGGAGCTGACGGCAAGCGTCATAGCGAGCGGCGAGCTCTTGCCCGGAGTAACCAGGAACTTGAAGGCGAAGCCTTTGGCCAGCGGGCTGGCGATAAACCAGTCGCAGCACATGGCAAAGACGTAGGCAACGGGGAAGCCGAGCCATGCAGCGGCAATGACCTCGCCGTTGATGGCCCCATGCTGCAGGGCAACGTTGTAGATGCTCATCCAGAGCACCATGCAAAAGCACATGATAAAGGTGAACAGCAGGCTCTCTCGTTTGTTGATAGGCATAAAGGGCGAAATCCTTTCTGTGTTACGCCGCAATACCACGCAACAAAAACGGGCGGGCAAGATGGAGTTACTGGAACTTCATCTCGCCCGCCCGTGGTACGTGCGCCTGCGACTACTTATGTGATGGAACTACCCTAACACGAACGGCGCGCGCTTCGTAAGCGTTGAGTTTGTGGAGATGCTCGGCGTATTGGTGCAAAGTAACCTGCCCCCCCTTGCACCAATTAGCTGGTGTGGCGCCAGCGGGGATCGGTGAGAGTTCTCGCTACGCCCAGGCCGACGGGAAGGAACGCCACGATGAGCACCGCACGCACAAACCAGCCAAGCATATTAACCGTGTCAAACGTGCACATGTAGTACATCGAGCGATACAGATACAGCCCCGGTACCATGATGACAATCGATGGCACCGTGAGGGCGATGCGTGGGTAGGTGAGCTTGATTTCGGCCAGGCTTGCCAGCAGGCCCGATACGAGCGCCCCGATAAATGCAGCCGCCTCGGGAGGCATGCCTACGCTCAAGCCCAGGAAGGGAAGCATCGTCGGCGCATCGACGAGCGTAAGGCGCAAGGTATTGGACACGGCGCCGATGAGCCCGGCCGCTGCGGCCATCTTTACCGGGCTGTTAAACATAACCGAGAAGCCAAATACACCGATAAAGCTCATCAGTATGCGCAAGAGCGTAAGAGCCAACGGTGAGAGGCCGAGCGGGGCGAAGTCATCCGGCGCCAGCCCCACGCATTCGGCAACCATCCAGCCTACGAGGGTCGCCATCACAATAATTGACACAGCATACGAAAGACGCTCGATGCCGCTTCGCATATCGAGCTTTGCGATGTCGAGGCCTGCCGTAATGAGGGGAAAGCCGGGAATCACAAAGAGCATGGCACCGATATAGCCTTCTTGGTGCGACATTGCCCCCGGAATGACCTGGCCAAGGCCGAGCAACGCCAGCAAATACGAGATGCAGGCCAGCGCGACGCCAAACGTCAAAGCGCTAAACTGGCCGAGGCCCTGCTTGAGGATATGAGAGCGGGCAAAGTTACCGACGCCCGCGCCCACGAACGCACATGCCATCTCAATGGGACCGCCACCAAGTAAAAAGACAAAGGCGCCACAGGCGCAGGCCGCCGCAAGGCCCTGTTGCCAAGGCGCGTAATCGGGTTTTGAGCTCTCAACGGTCTTGAGCATCTCGTGATACTCATGCACCGTAAAACGGCGGCCATATGTCTCGATTTCCTTTAGGAAGCTCTCCATCATCCAAATGCGATGGGTATTGACGCCCGTTGTGGGCAGGCTGACGACCTCGTTAAAGCAATGGCCGTCCTCGATGCAGGTGCACTCAAACGACAAGAGGCTCAAGTCGACGTGAATGGTGATGCCGAGCACCGCGGCAACGCGATTCATGGTGTCGCGCACGCGCCAGGCGCCCGTGCCGCTTGCCAGCATGAGCATGCCGGTACGGCAGACAATCGAAGACTTGTCGGTGAGCGGGGCATCCACGGCGAGCATGTCACCCGCCGTCACGATCTGGCGCCAATCAGTTTTCATATGGAGCGCGCCAGCACGGACGCCATGGTGCATCGGAATTCTCGAAAGCGAGGGGTCGAAATGTGATGCTCTTGACGTCTTTTCCGGCACGCCCTCGTCTTCACCGGGATCTTCGTCGACCAAATCAAACGAGTCAAGTGACGCCGGCTCGCGACGATCATTCAACTCCTCGTCATCATCGAAATAATTGAACTGGTCGAGCATGTCTTCTTCAATCAAGCGCTCGCTCGCGTCGTCCATTCTGACGCTCCTTCCCTACCGACTAACCCCCATCCTAGGCAGCGACGGCTAAAGGAAACATAAAAGAGACGACTGTCATGCGAGCCATGTGCGCAATAGCCGTTGGGTAGTCATTTAAGAGCGTCCCAATGACTATTGACGGCCAAGGCAACGCCGGTGCCTTGGCAACGACAGACACTATGACCCAATCCGAGGGCACTAAAAAGATAGGAGCCCCCGCTCGTGACCGCGGGTCGGGGCTGCGACAATGATGTTGAAGTGCCATAGGCGCAGCCGCGCCGCAACGAGGTTGGGAGGCTCCCATGCCAAAGTATTCTACCGCGTTCAGGATGGACGTCCACCTGAGGTCGACCACCGTCTGCGCCCTCGACGCGGACACCGGCGAGGCCGCGACGAGGAGGTTCCCCGGCAACCCCTGGGGCGAGATCGCCGGGTGGATGGATGGGTTCCCCGGGCCGTCGCTCGCGGCCTACGAGAGCGGCTACCCCGGCTTCGCCCCGCAAAGGGAGCTCGCCGGGCTCGGCGTCGAGTGCGTCGTCGCCGCGGTCTCGAAGATCCCCAGGTCGGCCGCCGACTCGGCCTCCAAGAACGACAGGAACGACGCCGCCAGGATGGCCAAGGCGATACTCGCCCACGACATCTCCCCCGTATGGGTCCCCTCCCCCGAGGTCGAAGGCATCAGGGACCTCGCCGGCGCCTACGACGGGGCGACCGCGCGCCTGGCGACCGCCAAGCAGCGGCTGCTCGCCTTCCTCGCAAAGCGAGGGTTCGTCTACGGCGGCACCACGCCCGCCGGCAACCCGAGGAAGTACTGGACCTACGACTTCCTGAGGTGGCTCGACAAGGTCAGGCCTGAGGACGATGGCGGGGTTCGGACGCTCGCCGCCCTGAGGAACGAGGTCGAGGCCGCGGCGGAGGCCCGGGCGGACCTGCTCTCCGAGTACAGGGCAGCCGTGGATGCCAGCCCGATCGCCGCGGAGGTGGCCTCCCTCCAGTCGATCAAGGGCTGCGCCTTCGCGCTGGCCGCAGCCTTCTCGGCAGAGGTCGGCGACTTCACGAGGTTCCGTTCCGGAAGGCAGGTCACGGCCTATTTCGGCCTCGCGCCGAGTCAGAGGTCGAGTGGCGACTCCGTGCGGCTCGGAGGCATCAGCGGTGCGGGCAACGCGCTCGTGAGGAAGCTGGCCGTTGAGGGTTCATGGTGCTACGCCGCGGCACGGCACCAGCCGAAGCTCATGCCGAGGGATACGGGCGTGCCCCTCGAGATAAGGACGCACGGGAGGAAGGGGTCCGAGCGGCTCCTGCGGCGGCGCGAGGAGATGCTCGCCCGCGGCATGCCCGCGGCGAAGGCCAACGCGGCCACCGCGGCCGAGCTCGTGAGGTGGCTCTGGGCCCTCGGCGCGATGTGCCGGGAGGGCGCGGAATAGACATAGCCCCCGTCCCGGCGAGCCGGGCGGCCTTCGGGGACACCCCCTATTTCGCTGTGCGCGCGGAGCCCTCCGCATGCGCCTCGACAGACTTGGGGAACCCCGCCGAAGGAATGGAGTGCGGGCCGACAGAACGGTATCCGCGGATATGAGACTGAGCCGAAGGCGTCGATGACATGCCGGGGCGGACCGGGACGGGTTAACGGCAGGCCCCGCCGACCGATTGCAAGCGGTCGGCGGGGCCATTGTGGCTCTTGACAGCGGATTGGGTCATATGAGCGAAAACCCGCCAGAGCGAGCAAGGTGCCTTGAAACAAGGCGGCATTGACCTTTTGGTCATGCCGCCGAAGTTGAAAGGCAGATTGCCGCTCTGGCGGGCTTGCAGCGTCAACTGGTTACGCGGGTTGGTAAACCCGCGTAACCCCCTAGTACATCTTTGCGCCGGCGGGGATGGAGGCGTCGAGCTGGATCAGGTTGAGGCGCTCCTCGCCCTCCTCCTCGTGGATGGCACTGATGAGCATGCCGCAGCTGGGGATGCCCATCATCTTGCGCGGAGGCAGATTGGTGATGGCGAGCAGCGTCTTACCGACCAGGTCCTCGGGCTCGTAATAATCGTGAATACCGGAGAGGATGGTGCGGTCGGTGCCGGTGCCGTCGTCGAGCGTAAAGTTCAGCAGCTTCTTGGACTTCTTGACGGCCTCGCATGCCTTGACCTTCACGGCGCGGAAATCGCTCTTGGAGAAGGTATCGAAGTCGACGAACTCCTCAAACAGCGGCTCAACGGCGATCTTGGAGTAATCGAGCGTGGGCTTAAGCGACTTAACGAACGGGCTTGCGGCGTTGCCGGCCTCGGCAGCCTTGGCGGCAGCGGCACCGGACTGGAAACCCTTCTCGGGCTTCATGTGCGGGAACAGCAGGACATCGCGAATAGAGGCCTGGTTGGTGAGCAGCATGACCACGCGGTCGATACCGATGCCGATGCCACCCGCGGGAGGCATACCGTACTCGAGGGCGCGCACGTAGTCCTCGTCATACTCCATGGCCTCATCGTCGCCGCCGGCCTTCTCGGCCATCTGGGCGGCAAAGCGCTCAGCCTGGTCGACCGGGTCGTTGAGCTCGGAGAATGCGTTGGCGTACTCGTGGCCGGCGATAACCAGCTCAAAGCGGTGCGTCAGGCGCGGGTCGTCCTCAAAACGCTTGGCGAGCGGGCTGACCTCGATGGGATAATCGCACACGAACGTGGGGTTGACGATGGTGTCCTCGCCCAGCTCATCGTAAATCTCGGCGATGATCTTGCCAGCAGTCCACTCGGGTTTAATCTCCAGGCCCTTCTCGCGCGCAGCGGCGGCAAGCTCCTCGACCGGCGTATCGATGGTAACCTTCTTGCCGATCACGTCAGAGACAATATCAGTCATGGGGCGGCTGGCCCACTCACCGGAAAGATCGATGGTCTGGCCCTGATACTCGATGACCTCAGGATTGCCGATGGCCTTGTTGGCAGCCTTGATGACGCCCTGGGCGAGCGCTTTCATGCCCTCAAGATCGGAGAAGGCACGGTAGGCCTCCATCGTGGTGAACTCGGGGTTGTGGGTGAGGTCCATGCCCTCGTTGCGGAAGATGCGGCCGATCTCGAAGACGCGCTCAAAGCCACCGACGATGCAGCGCTTGAGGTGCAGCTCGGTAGCAATGCGCAGGTAGCATTCCTGATCGAGCGCGTTAAAGTGCGTGATGAACGGCTTGGCCGTAGCGCCGCCCTGAATGGTCTGCAGGATGGGGGTCTCAACCTCCATATAGCCGTCAGATTCCATGAAGCGACGGAAGGTAGAGAGAATCTGCGAGCGCTTGCGGAAGGTCTCGCGAACATCGTCGTTGGCAATCAGGTCGACATAGCGCTGACGATAGCGGGTCTCCTTGTCGGAGAGGCCGTGGAACTTCTCGGGCAGCGGGCGAACAGCCTTGGAGAGCAGCTTCGCGCTCTTGGGGGCGACGGAAAGCTGGCCACGCTTGGTGCGCACGACCACGCCGGTCACGCCCAGGATATCGCCCAAGTCAAGGGCCTTAAGCGTGCTCCAGGCCGCCTCGTCCATGTCGTTAATACGGCAGAACAGCTGAATCTCGCCAGTCGCGTCGCGGACGACGATGAACATGATCTTGCCTTGACCGCGCTTGGCAACCACGCGGCCGCCGATCTTTACGACGTCCTCGGTGTCCTCGCCATCGGCAAGCTCGGCATACTTAGCCTCGATGTTGGCAACGTAGTCCTCGATCTCGGAGTGCTCGGGGTACGGATTTTGGCCCGCCTCGAACAGGGCGGCGCGCTTGGCCAGGCGCGTGGCGCGCTCGTCGTTGAGCGTCGATGCCTGCTCGGCGGCGTTCTGGTTCTCTGCCATAGTTAGCTCCTCAAACTAAAACGCTCCCCAGGATTCGGTCCCAGGGAGCGAAAACATACCTTTACGCGGGACCGTGGTCTAGCGTGCGATCTTTGCGATGGTGTAGACGCGGGTCTTGCCAGAAGGCGTAACGACCTCGACGGAGTCGCCCTCGCCATGACCGATGATGGCGTGGCCGACCGGAGACTCGTTGGAGATCTTGTGCTCGAGCGAGTTGGTCTCGGTGGTACCGACAAGCGTGACCTCCATGACCTCACCGTTGGGGTCAATCAGCGAAACGGTGGAACCGATGGAGACGATCAGATCGCCCGCGGTGGCAGCAACCTGAGCGTTGGCGAGGATGGCCTGAATCTCGGCAATGCGAGCAGCATTCTGGGCCTGCTTGTCCTTGGCGGCGTCGTACTCGGAGTTCTCCGAAAGGTCGCCGAACGCGCGGGCTTCCTTGATGTCCTCGACGATCTCCTTGGCGTAATCGCCCTCACGCCAAGCGAGCTCCTCGACGAGCTTCTGGCGGCCCTCAGCGGTCAGTACGATCTGGCTTGCGTCCATACGGATATCTCCCCAACTATGATGTAACGATCAACTGTCAACAAAACGAAAAAGACCGGCTAGCCTGCGGGCAAGCCGGTCAGGTGCTCACCCCAAAGGGATGGGACTACTCTGCGTCCGCGTCGCTGTCCTCTGCCTGCTTTTTCTTGGCAGCAGCGAGCTTGGCCTCGAGCTCTGCGATCTCCTTGTCCTCCTTGGACTCCTCGACCACAACGTCCTCGGCCTGCTTGGTTTCACCCTTATCGTCGCCCTCCATACCCTCGCGGATATTCTTAACGGTAGAACCGAGGGACTTGCCGAGCTTCGGCAGGTTCTTAGGCCCGAAGATGATCAAGACAACGACGAGAATAATGATGAGCTCAGGAGCCCTCAGTCCAAACATGTAGACCTCCACAATACAGCGAGACAAGCTCGAATGAGTATACCGCGGGTGTCGCGGTATCACAACAATAGTTAAAAAAAGGGACCGCAAGAAGCGGTCCCTCCTCATGCTCTGGTCGGGTTGACTGGATTTGAACCAGCGACCCCTGCGTCCCGAACGCAGTGCTCTACCAAACTGAGCCACAACCCGTTAGCTCGACTATAGTAACAAAGATTTTCGCCGCATGCCAGAGAAATTTTTATTTCTTTGGCACGTCGATTTAAACCGTGTTGGGAATAAGCTCAGTCGCGCAGGCCCACCAGCCATTTTGCTGGGCAGCTTCCGCAAGATGGACTGCCGTAGCAGCGGTATCGCAAATGGCAAACGAGCAGGCACCCGAACCGCACACGTCCACGGCAACGGTTCCCTCCTGTGCGCGCAGCCAGTCGAGAACCGCCTGGATCTGCGGCTCCATCTGCGCGGATATGACGCCCAGGTTGTTATGGATGAGTGCATATGCCGTCTCGGCATCGCCGGCGCGTAAGGCAGAAGCAATCGCACCGGGTTTGTCCGCGGGCACCGGGTTCTCATCAAATCGTCGATACGCTTCAACCGTTGAAACGCTCGTCTCGTGCGGTTTGACCAATACGACAGGCGTCGCCGGAAGCACAGGATACTCAGTGGCCAGCACATCTCCCCCGCCCACGTAGAATGCGGGACTCGCGTGCAAAAAGAACGGCACATCGGCGCCAATGCCACGCGCAATCTCGTCCAGCGCAGGATCGGTGCGATCGATACCCCACAGCTCGACCAAGGCAACAATGACCGCAGCGGCATCCGTCGAGGGACCTCCCAGGCCGGCGCACAGCGGGATACGCTTTTCGATCGTCACGCACACGTTGGCATCGCGACCGTAATGCTCGGCCATAGCGATTGCCGCCCGATAAGCCGTATTTTTTTGCATGGGGAAATCGGATGCCGGAACGGTTTGGACGGTCAGCGCCGGTGCGGGCGTGACCGTCACGGTATCGGCAAGACCGACGGCTGCCATCAGGGAATCGACCCTGTGGTAGCCGCGGGTGTCGCGCTCGGTATGAACCCCCAGGTAGAGGTTAATCTTTGCCGGCGCGGAAAGAGTCAGGGACCAATCGGTCACCGTTAATGCTCCTCGAGCTGATTGCCGAGCGGGGTAAAGATATGCTCGCCGCTCTCGGGGTCGAACAGTTCGACCTGGCCGGTAAGGACATCGATATACTGGTAGGACTGACGCGATTTGCGGCCGCGACGCTCATCGACCTCAACGATAAAGACGGCGGGGTGGACGCTCTTGATGGTGCCCATGCGCTCGACGACGCGGGTACGGCCCATGTTGGCCTTAACCTTGACGCGATCGCCCACCATATCGGTCAGCTTCTCGTGGATGTCGTCGACGTGATTGACTTCCATCTCTTCCATGAATGGGGCCTCCAGAGGGTGCAATTCAAAAAGGGGATAATACCCCTAAGATAGACAAAACTCTAATACTATAGCACCCTGTTGTGACCATACGCAAGCAGCTAAAAAAGCCCCGTCCCAAATTGACTACTTACAGATTGTCTGTGTCCAGAACGATGGTGAACGGACCGTCGTTGACCAGGTCGACCTTCATGTCGGCGCCAAAGATACCGTGCGCCACGTGATCGACGTCCTGGGCGACGAGCGTCAGAAAGTACTCGTAAAGTTCGTTAGCGACATCGGGCGCGCCGGCATCCGTAAACGACGGACGGCGGCCGTGGCGGCAGTCGGCAAACAGCGTGAACTGCGACACCACGAGTACCTCACCGTCGACATCGGCCAGTGCCAAGTTGGTCTTGCCGTTCTCGTCCTCGTTGATACGCAGCCCGCGGAGCTTGCTCCACAGTTTGTCGGCTTCGGCACGTGTGTCGCCGTGGCCCACGCCTAGCAGTACCAGGTAGCCGCGTCCAATGCGGCCCACGCACTCGCCGTCGACCGTCACGCCGGCGTTGAGCACGCGCTGTACCACCGCACGCACGACCTACTCCTCGCCCGTCAGCTTGGCGGACAGGTGCTCGAGTGCATGGAAACGATGGCTGATGGCGTTCTTCTCGTCCGCCGTGAGCTCGGCCATGGTCTTGCCCGGCGTATCGACCGGCAGGAACAGCGGGTCGTAGCCAAAGCCGTGATCGCCGCGCCCCTCGTGCGCGATAACGCCCTCGCAGGCACCCTCGCCATAGGTGACCAGGCCGTCCGTATCGATAAGCGCGACGACGCTCATAAAGCGCGCGGTGCGATCCTCGTCTGCCACGCCTTCCAGGTTAACGAGGAGCTTGGCGTTGTTGGCGGCATCGTCGCCATGCACGCCCGCATAGCGCGCGCTATACACGCCCGGCTCACCGTCCAGGGCGTCGACGACCAAGCCAGAGTCGTCGGCAATGGCCATAAGGCCCGTCTCCTCAACGGCAGCCTGCGCCTTGATGATGGCGTTCTCCAAAAACGTCGTGCCGTTTTCCTCGGGGTCCTCAAAATCGCCCAGCTGGCCGAGCGCCACAAAGCGCACCTCGGGCATGACCTTGCCCAAAATGGCCTCGATCTCGGTGAGCTTATGGGCGTTGCCGGTTGCAACGACGATGGTCGCCGCCGGGTCGAGGGTGTCGATGTCAATCTTCTCAAGTGCCATAGCTGGCCTCCTTTGTCTCTATAGCAATGCCGAGTTGAGGACGACGAGGACCTCGGCCTCTCCCCTCTCAATCTACGACAGTCTTATACTTCGGCGTTTTCGCAGATAAAACCTGCCAAAATAAACCTGTCCCTTTTTGACAGGTTAGGCGAGGGCCTGGCGCTGAAGCTCGATGAGTTCGGCGATACCCTTGTCGCCCAAGTCGAGCAGGGCGTTGAGACGCTTGCGATCGAAGGGCGCCTGCTCGCCGGTACCCTGAAGCTCGATCATCTCGCCGGTGTCGGTAGCGACGAGGTTCATGTCGACCTCGGCGTGGCTGTCCTCGGAATAATCCAAGTCGAGCAGGGTGTTGCCGTCGACGACACCCATAGAAATCGCGGCAACCTGGCCCGTGAGCGGAATGCGCTCGAGCTTGCCCGCCTCGACCCACATGGCAAGGGCGTCGTGCAACGCCACCCAAGCGCCGGTAATGCTCGCCGTTCGCGTACCGCCGTCTGCCTGAATCACGTCGCAGTCGACGGTGACGGTGTACTCGCCGAGAGCCTTCATGTTGACAACGGTACGCAGACTGCGGCCGATGAGCCGCTCGATCTCCATGGAGCGGCCCTTGCGGTTGGCATGCTCACGCTTGCAGCGTTTACCGGTCGACGCCGGAAGCATCGCATATTCCGCCGTTACCCAGCCGGCCTTGGCGCCTTTTCGCCAGCCCGGCACGCCCTCTTCGATGGTGGCGGCGCACAGTACGCGCGTGTCGCCAAACTCGGCCAGGCACGAGCCGTGGGCGTGCTTCATGACGCCGCGGGTGAGCTTAACGGGGCGCAGCTCGTTGGCGGCGCGGCCGTTGGCGCGGTTGACCTGCATGTATTCCATAAGAAGACCCTTCTCGACCAAAGACTGTCAAAATCGAGCGCGCTAGCGCAGCTCCTCCAAGTCGACATGCTTGAGCGGCTGGCCAAAGATAAAGCTACCGGCTACCGCGAACTCGGCGATGTTATCAGACGTCGTGGCAAAGCGATGCAGAGGCTCCGCACCATCCGCTGCAAGCTGCTCGCGGCGCGTAAGGATATCGGCAAGCTCGCGCGTGGTCTCCTCGGCAGAGCTCACCACGCGCACATGAGATCCCAGCGCATGGCGAATGGGGCCCGCAAGCAGCGGAAAATGCGTGCATCCAAGCACCACGGTGTCAATGCCGTGCCCCAGCAGGGGCTCGACCGTCGCACCGACTAACGAGCGCACCTGGGGGGTGTCGAAGATGTCGTCGTTTTCGAGCCACTGCTCCTGCAGATGCGCGCCCGAGGCAAGCTCGCTCTCGACCACCTCGACAAAGCTTGAGGCAGGGCAGCCGTACACATCGACGCCCGCATCCAGGTCCTGGATAGCGCGCGTGTACGCGCCAGACCGAATCGTAAGGTTGGTGGCCAGCACGCCCACGCGGCGCGTACGCGTGCTGTTAATGGCGGCACGTGCACCCGGTGCGATAACGCCGATAACCGGAACATCGAGCACCTGTTGCGCGACGCGAAGGGCAGCGGCCGTTGCCGTATTGCAAGCGATGACCATAATCTTGACATCGTGGTGCGAGAGCCAGCGGCCCACCTGCAGGGCAAACGAGCGCACCTCATCCTCGTCCCTCACGCCATAGGGGCAGCGCTTGGTGTCGCCAAAGTAGTAAACAGACTCATTCGGAAGGGCCGTTGCGATCGCGCGCGCGACCGTCAAGCCGCCCAGGCCCGAGTCGAACACGCCGATCGGACGCGTGTCCCCGGCCAGATTCTCGATATCGGACATTACCTCACCAGATTCTCTCTCGAAAAATGCGACCACGCGTGATGCGTCGCGCTACGAACGGGCTGCGACCAGCAGCTCGGCCGTTGCCGCCCAACCGTCGACAATCTTGCCGCGCGTTACATAGGCATTGTCGCAGGTGTCCAAGAACTCCGGGGCGCCGGCGCTCGTCAGACCGTTCTCGACCAGGCAGAACATGTCCACGTGGTCGGCCATGTAGAAGTCGGACTCGGAGTCGCCGAGCGCGAGCGTCTCCTCGCGCTCGATCCCCAGGCGCTCGCAGAAGTGCGCAATGGCAACGCCCTTGTTGAGACCCGCCGGATTGATGTTGAAGGCGCGGCCGTCCTCGGCGCGATTTAGCTCGAGCGTCGTCGGCTTGGACAGGTGCGTCAGATGGCCGTTGCAAGCCCAGACCAGACCCTTGCCGGCCTCTACAAGAATGGCTTAGGCTTCATCGTCGGGCACATCGCCGCGCATGCCGACGGTGACCTCACGATACTTATAGCCGGTCGACATGTCGTTGTGGTACTCGATTTTGTGCGGCCAGCGGGCAAGGATCTTCTCGCACACGCCGGTCTGCTCGATCACCTGGTGCGGCGTGAGACCGCAGGCGGGGTCGTAGGGCATGTCGCCCGTCAGGTACTCCCAATCGTTGGCCTTGAGGTCGTACATGACCAGGCCGCCCATCTCGCCGATGTAGGAGTTGAGGCCGAGCACGCGGGCGTCCTCGTGGATCATGGTGCGATTGCGACCCGAGGTGGGGACCACCTGGATGCCGGCACGAGCGAGCGCGACAACCGCCTCGACGAGCTTGGTCGAGGGATTGCCGTCGTTATCGCGCAGTACGCACGAGCCGGGGGCGAGCATCGTGGCGTCCAGATCGGTAAAGACATACTTGACCTTGGCAAGACGCTCGCGCATCTCGCCCGAAAGCTCGGCAACGGTCGGCAGGATGTTGTGGGACATGGTCACTCCGTTTACATAGAAGGGGCTGGTCTTGAGTAGTGAGGCTCGCTTAAGCGAGTCGCACTTGGAACGACGGCGCCCTCAACGCACCGTCGTCAACACAATGTATCAGTCAAACTGAGTAACATCGATCAGGCGATGCGCCAGCGAAAGGTCACTCTCGATGGGCACGAATTCGTCGCCCACATGCATGAGTTCCTCGTCGCCCTTGGCGAGCAACAATACAATCGTGGGCGCATCGGGGTTGATGTACTCCTCGCGTGCCGCCTTAAAGGCCGCGTGCACCGCCGCCTCGCGATCAAGAATAATCTTGTTCGGTGTGTCGTCAGGGACATTCTCCGCGAGCTCGCGACAGACCTTCATCGGGTCTTCGCGAGCGGGGTCCTCGTTGGTAAAAATCATCAGGTCGGAATACGGTGCGGCCTCGCGCGGTAATTGCTCGCGGCGCTCCTGAGCCTTGCCGCCGGCGGCGCCAAACAGCGCAATGACGGGGCTGGCGGGAAACGCACGTTTGACCGACGAGAACAGCGAACGGAATGAAAGCTGGTTGTGCGCGTAGTCCACGACGCAGACCACACGACCGTCCTTCGACTCCACAACCTCCATGCGACCGGGCACGCGGAATTTGGAAAGGCCCACTTTGATGGCGTCGATGCCAATGCCAATCTCGCGCGCGGCGGCAATTGCCACCAGCGCGTTTTCCACGTTAAAATCGCCCGCGATACCCAGCAGAATCTTCTCCCCCGCCGCGGGCTCATCGGCGCTCAGGCCATGCAAGTTAAACTCGATGTTAAAACCAACCATGCGCACGTCGCTTACCCACAGGCTAGCCTCAGGATGCTCAACGCCAACGGTCACGAGGCGCTCGGCCGTCGACGCCGCCTCGAGCACGTGATTGACCTCGTCGGTGCCAAGATTGACCACGGCTGTTTTTGCCTGGTCGAAAATCCTGAGCTTGCTCTCAAAATAATCCTCAAACGTAGGGTGCTCGATAGGCGAAATGTGATCGCGACCGATATTGAGGAAACACGCAACGTCAAAGGGCAGGTTCTCGACGCGCTGGTACTTGAGCGCTTGGCTCGAGACTTCCATAACCATAAACTGACGGCCGGACGTACGGCAATTGGCGATATGGCGCCAGACCTCGGGGGCCTCGGGCGTAGTGTTGGTACTCTCGTAGCACTCGACACCATCGTCGGTGCTCACCGAGCCAATCATGCCGCAGGACTTGCCCGCCGCCTTGATGATGGACTGGAGCATGAAGGCCGCCGTGGTCTTGCCCTTGGTGCCGGTAATGCCCACGATCTTAACGTCGCGATCGGGACGACCGTAAACCTCGGGCGGCAATAGCGCCATCGCCGTACGCACGCTACGAACGACCAGCATGGCCGCACCGTGCTCTTTGCCCAGCGGAGCAAGCTCGTCTACCAAAGACTCCTCGCACACAAAGGCAACGGCACCGGCGTCGAGCGCCATCGATAGAAACGATGACTTAAAGGAAGCGCCCTTGCAAAAGAACACATCTCCTACCGCGACCGCGCGGGAATCAAATGAGCAGCCGGTCACAGCTCGGCCGTCGAGGCGCTCAGATCCGCGCAGCTCGCCGCTCTTATTGAGCAGGTCGGCAAGAGCGGCGACAGTAGTCGTGATCATACGGTCAGATTGGTGCATCTTGAACCTTTCTGGATTATCCGCCGTTAACGGTTTGCATCTCGTAACAACTTTAACGCACCCGCGAGGATGCGACTTCCCGAGAAACCGTAAAGACACAGCATCGATTAGCAAGGCAGGCCCGCGTCGACACCATACTCACAGGACCCATCGATATTGCGTTATGGATTAGCAGTGTACCGAGCCCGATATCGGCTATACTCTATGACCGCGGGCGATTGGCGCAACGGTTAGCGCAGGTGCTTTACACGCACAAGGCTGGGGGTTCGAATCCCTCATCGCCCACCATTGAATTGTTAGGCCTCCAGTGATGGAGGCCTTTCTTTTTGAGGCTTCGGTAGTTTGTGTGACAAGGGGCTAGCCTAGGCAGCAACGCTCTTCGC
>CAJKZP010000018.1:0-24918 GCA_905204415.1 uncultured Collinsella sp.
CGCAGCTGCCACTTGACCAAGTCGGTATCGGTCACAAACTCCGTGACCGGATGCTCAACCTGCAGACGCGTGTTCATTTCCATAAAGTAGAAATTGCCGTCGTCCGAGTACAAAAACTCGATGGTGCCGGCTCCCTCGTAGCCGACGGCACGAGCCAGGTCACGCGCTGCCTTGTGCATGCGAGCACGAATGTCGTCGTGTCCGTCGAGGCACGGCGCGGGGCTCTCCTCGATCAGCTTTTGATTGCGGCGCTGCACCGAGCACTCGCGCTCGCCGAGCGAAAACACATGGCCCTGCTTATCGGCCATAATCTGCACCTCAACGTGGTGCGCCGGCGCGACGAACTTCTCCATGTAGCACTCGCCGTCGCCAAAAACGGCCTCGCCCTCGGCGCGTGCTTCAATAAAGGCCTTTGCCGCATCTTCCACGCGCTCGACTTTGCGAATACCGCGACCGCCGCCACCTGCACGCGCCTTAATAAGCACGGGGCAGCCAATGCGCTCGGCCTCGGCCGTTGCCTCCTCGGGGCTTTTGAGCAAATCACAGCCCGGCACGATGGGCACGCCCGCCGCGGCAGCCGTTCGACGCGCGGCGTCCTTGTCGCCCATGCTGTCGATCACCTCGGCCGAAGGACCGACAAACGCCAGGCCATACTTGTCGCAGTCGCGCACGAAGCTCGCCTTCTCGGAAAAGAAGCCATAGCCGGGATGAATTGCCTTAGCTCCCGACTTTACGGCACAGGTGAGCACGGCATCGTCGTTGAGGTAGCTCTCGGCAAGACGCGGGCCGCCGATGCAGTACGCCTCGTCGGCAAGCTGCACGTGCAGTGCTTCCGCATCGGCCGTGGAATAAACGGCGACGGTCTTGATGCCCATATCGCGGCACGCGCGGATAACACGGACCGCGACTTCGCCTCGGTTGGCGATGAGCACTTTGTCGAACATGAAGCCTTCCTTAACTTTCGTGCATGAGTGCAAAAGACATATCGGCGCGGCAGCAAACCTCACCGTTGACGCTCGCAGTACCCGTCGCAAAGCGGAACGGCCCGCGCGCACGCGTGATGGAGCACACCAGATCCACCGTGTCGCCCGGGCGCACCGGACGCTTAAAGCGCACCTTGTCCAGACTCGTGTAGAACGGCGTCGCGCCGCGCGCCTCCTCATCGCCCATCAGCAGCACGCAGCAGTTCTGGGCGAGCATCTCGCACTGAATCACGCCGGGGACGACCGGGTTTCCCGGAAAATGCCCCTGCAAAAAGTACTCGTCGCCCGTAATCGTGATCTTGCCGTGGGCCTCATCGCCCACCAGCTCGGCCTCGTCGAGCAAAAGCATCGGCTCGCGATGCGGTAACAGTTCTTTAAGCTCTTCTTTGTTCATGGATATCACCTATCCGATCCTCATGAGGCAGCTGCCAAACTCCACGAGGTCGCCATCGGCCACGCAGATCTCGAGAACCTCGCCATCCGCCTCTGCCGTCACCTCGTTGAGAACCTTCATGGCCTCGATGATGCAGAGGGTCTCGCCGGCCTTGACCTTGGAGCCCACGTGCACAAACGGCTCGTCGCCCGGCGCCGGGGCAGCATAGAAAACGCCGACCATGGGAGCGGTCACCTCGGTGCCCTTAGGCTTCGGTGAGGCGGCAGGCGCCTGCGCGGCGGGCTCCGGTGCGGCAGACGCGACTGTGGGAGCTGCAACCGGAGCGGCCATGGCGCTCGGCATAGGCATGGGCACGGCAACCGGCTGCGCTGCACTCGCGCGCTCGAGCTCGACGGCAGTGCCATCGGGCTCCTCAACACGCACGCGCGTGAGGCCGCGGTCCTCCATCACATCGGCTATCTCGGCAAGTCTTTTGGAATCCATGCTCTAGCTCCTTGCATATCTACGCAGCGCGATGGCGGCATTGTGTCCGCCAAAGCCCAGATTGGTCGAAAGCGCCCAGGTAAGGTCGGCGCGAACCGCGCGATTGGGCGTGTAGTCAAGATCGCAGGCGGGATCGGGCGTGTGGTAATTAATGGTCGGGGGCACCACGCCCTGCTCGAGCGCCATGGCGCAGGCCATGACCTCGATGGCGCCCGTAGCACCGATCATGTGGCCGGTCATCGACTTGGTCGACGAGACATGTGCGGCGCGCGCCGCGTCCTCGCCGAGCGCACGCTTGATGCCCGCCGTCTCGGACGAATCGTTGAGCTTGGTCGAGGTGCCGTGGGCGTTGATGTAGAGGCCCTCGGAAGGCTTGACGTCACCCTCGGCAACCGTCAGCGATATCGCGCGGGCAATGCCGGCAGCCTCGGGATCGGGACTCGTGATGTGGTAGGCGTCATCGGTGTTGCCGTAGCCCACGACCTCGGCGTAAATGTGCGCACCGCGCGCCTGCGCGTGCTCCATACCCTCGAGCACGAGCACGCAGGCGCCCTCGCCCATCACAAAGCCGTCGCGGTCTGCATCGAACGGGCGGCAAGCCGTCGCGGGGTCGGGGTTGGTGGTCAATGCACGGCAGGACGTAAAGCCCGCAACGGCATCGGGGATAATGGCCGCCTCGGCGCCGCCCGCGAGGATTGCATCGGCATAGCCGTGCTTGATGGCGCGGAACGCCTCGCCCACCGCATGGGCCGAGGTTGCGCACGCGGTCACCACGGGCAGGGTCGGGCCCTTTGCCTTATGGCGAATTGCAATATTGCCCGAGGCCATATTGGGGATCATCATCGCAATCATATAGGGCGATGCACGGCGGGGTCCCCGATCGGCAATCGTGTGGACGTTGTCGACAAGCGTCTGCATGCCGCCCACGCCCGAGCCCACATAGACACCCAGGCGATCGCGATCGACCGCGCCCTCAACATCGAGGCCCGCATCGTGCATGGCCTCATCCGACGCCGCCATCGCAAACTGTACACAGGGGTCGAGATGCTTGGCGTCGTGCTTGCCAAAGTACTCGTTGCCGTCAAAGCCCTTGACCTCGGCCGCCACTTTAACGGCGAACGCATCGGTATCGAAGTGCGTGATCGGGCCGATACCGCACGTGCCGGCGCACATGGCCGCCCAGGTGGCAAGCGCGGTATTGCCGAGCGGCGATACGGCACCGATGCCGGTGATTGCAACTCTCTGTTCCATCATGGTCTCCTCATCCAAGCCGTTGTTCGGCCCTGGTTTCTACATCGCCATTCCGCCGTCGACGCGCACGACCTCGCCCGTAATGTAAGCGGCCGCATCGCTCGCCAAAAAGCGCACCACGCCGGCCACTTCCTCGGGGCGCGCCATGCGCTTAAGGGGAATCTGCTCCTCGGTTGCCGCACGCACCTTCTCCGAGAGCTTTGCCGTCATATCTGTCTCGACAAACCCGGGGGCGACCGCGTTCACTCGTACGCCGCGGGGCGCAAGCTCGCGCGCTACCGCCTTGGTCAGGCCGATAACGCCCGCCTTGGAGGCAGCATAGTTGGCCTGCCCGGCATTGCCCATCAGGCCCACAACCGAGCTCATGTTGACGACGCAACCGCCGCGCTGGCGCATAAAGGTCTTGGTGAGCGCGCGCGTCGTATTGAACGTGCCCTTGAGATTGACATCGAGCACGCGGTCGAAGGCATCGTCGCCCATACGCATGAGCAGGCCGTCGCGCGTGATGCCGGCGTTGTTGACGAGCACCCAAATGGAGCCAAAGTCATTGAGAACCGTCTCCACGCATGTGTTGACGGCATCGGGGTCGGCCACGTCACATTGATATGCGCGCGCCGTGGCGCCTGACGCCTCGCAGGCTTCACACGTCTCGCGCGCCGCGTCGACGCTTCCGGCATAAACGACGGCGATATCGTAGCCATCCTCCGCCAGGCCCACGGCACAAGCGCGACCGATGCCGCGCGAGCCGCCCGTGATCAGCGCCACGCGGCGCGATCCGTCGCGCTCGAGCGCGCCGTTGTTCAAATTGCCCATGTCGTTCCTTTCGGGTTACAGCCCTGTGGGCTATACGAGCTCGTCGGCAATAGCTGCGACCTGTTCGGCCGTTTCGCACGAATACACGTGAACGTCGCTCAGCGTACGCTTGACCAGGCCCGACAGCGTTTTGCCAGGGCCAACCTCAATAAACGTGTCGATGCCCTGATCCTGCAGAGTGTGCAGCGTGTCGACCCAGCGCACGGCATGGCTCACCTGGTTGGCCAGCACGTCCGATGCTGCTCGCGGGTCCGCCGGATAGGGCGCCGCCGTCATGTTTGCCATGACCGGAATCAGCAGCGGAGACGGCGCGTGGCCGGCTTGGATATACGTTGCCAGCCCCTCAGTCGCCTCGGCCATATAGGGGCTATGGAATGCACCCGACACCGCGACCTTCATGGCGCGGCCGCCAGCCTCTTTTACCAGGACGTCGAGGGTCTGCAACTCATCGGGCGCTCCGGCCACAACCGTCTGCTGCGGGCTGTTGTAGTTGACCGGCCAGCAGTCCTCGCCGGCCTGTTTTGCCAGGTCCTCGACTTGCGCCGCATCGAGCTTGATGACGGCGCGCATGCCGCCCGGATGGCGCTCGGCAGCCGCGGCCATCAATGCCGCGCGCTCACACACGAGCTCAAAACCCGCTCGCGTATCGAATGCCCCCGCAAAGGTGAGCGCGGCGACCTCGCCCAGCGAAAATCCCGCACAGGCGGCAGGCGCCACGCCGCGCTCACGCAGGGCGACAGCCGCTGCCAGGTCATGAACGAACACGCACGGCTGCGTGTTCTCGGTCTGCGAGAGCTCCTCCTTGGAGGCGCTCCGGCACTGCTCGCTGGTCCCCGGGCGCACCTCGTCGGCAATGGCGAACACCTCGGCAGCCGCCGGCGATGCCTCGATCAGGTCAACGCCCATCGCGGGGTGCTGGGCGCCCTGGCCGGCAAACAGAAACGCTACGCTACCCATGTGGACGCACCCTTCAGAACGCGCTCGGCACCATCGACCAGGTCGTCAACGATTTCACGTGCGCTTTGGCGCTCGTTGACCATGCCGGCAATCTGCCCACACAAAAACGAACCCTCTTCGTAATTGCCGTCCTTGGCGGCCTTGCGAAGGGCGCCCGTACCCATGGCCCCGAGCTCCTCGGCACTTGCGCCCGCCGCCTCACTTTTGGCGTAGGCATTGGTAAAGGGGTTCTTGAGCGCACGCACCGGATGCCCCGTCGAACGGCCGGTCGCGCGCGTCGAGGTGTCTCCCGCCTTGAGCACCAGCTCTTTGTACTGTTCGGATACGGTACACTCGTTTGCGACCAGAAAGCGTGTTCCCACCTGGACGCCAGCGGCGCCAAGCATAAAGGCCGCTGCCACGCCGCGACCGTCGGCGATACCGCCAGCTGCCACAACGGGGACATCGACCGCGTCGACAACCTGCGGAACGAGCGCCATCGTCGATGTCTCGCCAATATGTCCACCCGATTCGGTGCCTTCGGCAACCACGGCGGTGGCCCCGCGACGCGCCACGAGACGCGCCAGTGCCACCGAGGCAACGACCGGGATGACCTTGATGCCGGCGTCGTTCCATGCCTTCATGTACTTGGTGGGATTGCCGGCACCCGTCACGACGACCGGCACCTGCTCGTCAATCACAACCTGCGCGACCTGGTCGGCAAACGGGCTCATAAGCATGACATTCACACCAAAGGGCTTATCCGTCTTGGTGCGCAGCTCGTGAATCTGATCGCGCAGCCAGTTGGCGTCGGCATTCATGGCCGCGATGATTCCCAACCCGCCGGCCTCGGACACGGCCGATGCCAGCGAGGCATCGGCAATCCAGGCCATGCCGCCCTGGAACACGGGCTTTTCGATGCCGAGCAGCTCGCAGAGAGGAGTCTTGAGCATCTCTACTTCTCCAATGCCGCCTCGACCGTATCGGCGAACTCGCCGACCGTCTTGGGGTTCTCCTCGGTATCGAGCTCAATGCCAAACTCGTCCTCGACGGCGACGAGGATCTCGACGGTGCCCAGGCTGTCGAGGCCAATCTCCTCGAGCGTGGACTCGGGCTTCATCTCGACGTCGTCAAGGCCAGCGGTCTCGCGGATAACGTCGCAAACGCGCTCGAAGGTCTTCTGATCTGCCACGGTAGTTCTCCTCTGTTTGTGCCCTAGGGGCGTTTTTATTTCCTATGTGCGACTACTTCCAGCGAAGTAGATAGCCACCTATATCCAGACCGGCGCCAAATCCAACGAGGGCGATGGTGTCGCCCGCAGTCAGTGCGTCGGTACGTGCCAGCCGGTCAAGCGCAAAGGGAATGCAGGCGCTCGAAATGTTGCCGGTCTCGCGCAGCGTTCGGACCACGCGCTCGTCTGGCACGCCGAGACGCTTGACCGCCTGACTCAGGATTCGTTCGTTAGCCTGATGGAATACAAAATGATCGATGTCTTCGACCGAAATGCCCGCATCGCTCGCAAGCTTATGGATCGTGTCGCAGATGGCGTTGACACCGAACTTGAACACGCGGCGGCCTTTCATGGACAGCACACTCTCGCTATCTGCGGAGTCCTTAAACGGCGAGGTGCCGATCAGACCGGGAACGCGCAACGTCTCGACGTCGGGCGCCGTCGAAAGCTCGACGGCAAGGGGGCTGTCTCCCCCAGCTTCTATCACTGCAGCACCCGCGCCGTCACCAAAGAGCACGCACGTGGCGCGATCTGTCCAGTCAAGCGCGCGCGTCATCTGCTCGGCAGCAACGACAAGCACATGCTTGGCTCGTCCTCGGGCGATATAGCCCTCGGCGACATCGAGCGCAAATACGAAGCCGGCGCAGGCCGCCGAGACATCGAAGGCAGGGCACGTCGCGCCCAGACGCACGGCAACGGCACATGCCTCGGCGGGAACGAGATGGTCACCCGTTGTCGTCGAGCAGACGATCAGATCCAGCTGGCTCGCGTCGATTCCGGACACCTGGAGTGCCCGCTCGCTCGCCGCTACGGCAAGGTCGTCAAGTGACTCGGTGGAGCAGACGTGGCGGCTCTTGATACCTGTGCGGGTAAAAATCCACTCATCCGAGGTATCGAGGAACTCAGACAGCTCGTCATTGGAAACACTGCGCTTAGGAAGCGCCGAGCCTGTTCCAAGAATCGTGAAACCCATCACTAACCTCCTTTGAGTTGTTGACGTGTTTACATCGACCAAGAGAGGATAACGCATTTCAGTCGTTGTTGACGTGTTAACATTAAATTGTTCAAATGCGACAAAGGCTTCACATTGTGTCTATCTCTCGACACCATTACGCGATTGCCTTATTACCTTAGGAGGTAGCAGCTGTTATGGATTCTCGTTTAACGGTGGTCGACGTAACCGGATCGACCAACGATGACCTGCTCGAAGCAGGAAAACAGGGAGCGCCGCACGGCACAGGACTTGCCGCCCGGGCTCAGACAGCAGGACGCGGCCGGCGCGGCCACAAGTGGGATTCAACCGCCGGCAACCTATTGCTTTCGATTGTTCTGCGCCCATGCGTTAATCCTGCAAAGTACTCTGGTCTTGCCGCCGTCAGCGGCCTAGCGGTGCTCGAGGCGCTCGAAATGCAGGGCCTTGCAAACGAGATTGACCTCAAATGGCCCAACGATCTGGTCGCGCGAGGGCGCAAGCTCGGCGGCATTCTGGTCGAGGCCGCACGCGATAACGAAGGCAAACCTTTCGCCGTCTGCGGCATTGGCGTCAATGTGAACTATGTGCCCTCGGAGGTTCCCGATGGCGGCCTGCCGGCAATCGGTCTCTTGGATCTCAACGAGAACGTTCCCGCCGTCGACATGCTCCTCGATGAGGTCTATCACGCGGTCGTGAACGCAGTAGACGCGTGGGCAGAACACCTCAACGCCAAGGAAGAAGACGCCGGTCCGCTCGCGCCCGTCCACGACGAATATATCGCTCACCTCAATTGGATCGGGGAACACGTTCTCGCCCGCTCCCCTGCCGGACATGAGCTGGCACGTGGCATCTTTCAAACGGTCGACGACTTTGGTCGCGCATGCATCGAGACAGAAGAGGGCTTACGATCCTTCCATTTTGAGGAGGCATCGCTGCGTCCCGTGAGCAAATAGTGCGCCACAGACACCCGCTCGACAGCCCCGGCCGGCAGCCCAAAGCCATCATTCAAAACAAAAGAGCCCCGCTACCGTAATGGCAGCGGGGCTCTGTAAGTTATGAGCGATATCGCTTAGAGCTTGATGTCGATGTCGACGCCAGCGGGAAGGTCGAGACGCATGAGCGAATCAACGGTGCCCGAGGTGGGGTCGAGGATGTCGATGAGGCGCTTGTGGGTGCGCATCTCGAACTGCTCACGGGAGTCCTTGTTCACGTGCGGCGAGCGGATAACCGTGTACAGGTTGCGCTCGGTGGGCAGGGGGACAGGACCGGAAACGCGAGCGCCGGTCTTCTGAGCGGTCTCAACGATGAGCTTCGCGGACTGATCGACGACCTCGTGATCATAGCCCTTGAGGCGAATGCGGATCTTCTGGGTAGCCAACTTAAACCTCCAAAGAGTGCGAGAGATGTTCTCGCGGATTACGTAACAGGGAGCTCGAACTTAGGCGTTCTTGCTCATGACCTCGTCCACGATGGACTTGGGCGCCGGCTCATAAGAGTCGAACTGCATCGTGTAGGATGCACGGCCCTGGGTCTGGGAGCGAAGGTCGGTAGCGTAACCGAACATCTCGCCCAGCGGCACCTTGGCACGGATGAGCTTGCTGTTCTTGCGATCCTCCATGCCCTCGATCTTGCCGCGGCGACCGGAGAGGTTGCCCATAACGTCGCCCATGTACTGCTCGGGGGTTTCGACCTCGACAGCCATGATCGGCTCGAGCAGCTGCGGATCGGACTTCTTGAGGGCGTCCTTGATAGCCATGGAACCGGCGATCTTGAAGGCGGCCTCAGAGGAGTCGACCTCGTGGTAAGAACCGTCGAACAGGGTGACCTTAACGTCGAGGACCGGGAAGCCGGCGATAACACCGGTGTTCAGGGCCTCCTGGATGCCCTTGTCGATGGACGGGATGTACTCCTTGGGCACGACGCCGCCGACGATAGCGTTGACGAACTCGTAGCCGAAGCCCTCCTCCATCTTCTCGAGCTTAATGACGGCGTGGCCGTACTGACCGCGACCACCGGACTGACGGACGAACTTGCCCTCAGCCTTCTCGACGTCGTGACCAGCGGTCTCGCGGTAGGCAACCTGGGGCTTACCAACGTTAGCGTCAACCTTGAACTCGCGGAGCAGACGGTCGACGATGATCTCGAGGTGCAGCTCGCCCATGCCGGCGATGATGGTCTGGCCGGTCTCGTGATTGGTGGACACCTGGAAGGTCGGGTCCTCCTCGGCAAGCTTGGTCAGAGCCAGGGACATCTTGTCCTGCTCGGCCTTGGTCTTGGGCTCGATGGCAACGTCGATAACGGGCTTGGCGAACTCGATCTTCTCGAGGACGATCTCCTTGCCCTCGGCGCACAGGGTGTCACCGGTGGTGGAGTTCTTGAAGCCGACGCAAGCGACGATGTCGCCGGCAGCGGCGTCGTCACGGTCGATACGCTCGGCGGCGTTCATCTCGAGGATGCGGCCGAGGCGCTCACGCTGACCGTTGGAAGCGTTGACCACGTAGGAGCCGGACTCGGCGCGACCGGAGTAAACGCGGACGTAGGTGAGCTTACCGACGAACGGGTCGGTCATGATCTTGAAGACCAGGCCGGAGAAGGGCTCGTCGAAGGAAGGATGACGCTGGATCTCCTCGCCGGTGTCCGGATCGGTACCGGTGACGGCCTCGACGTCGAGCGGGCTGGGCAGGTAGTCGACGACAGCGTCGAGCAGCTCCTGAACGCCCTTGTTCTTGTAGGCGGAGCCCACGAAGACGAGGTTGAGCTCGTTGGCCAGAACGCCCTTGCGCAGAGCAGCCTTGAGCTCCTCGACGGTGAAGTCCTCCTCCATGAGGATCTTCTCCATGAGCTCGTCGTCAAAGCTGGCAGCAGCGTCGAGGAGCTCCTCGCGCTTGGTGGCAGCGATGTCAGCAAACTCAGCCGGGATCTCGTCCATCGGCTCGGGGTAGGTCATGCCCTTCTCGTCGGCCTTGAAGTCCCATGCAGTCATGGTAACCAGGTCGATGACGCCCCAGAAGTTGTCCTCGGCACCCATCGGGACCTGAGCGGCCACGGCGTTAGCGTCGAGACGATCCTTCATGGTCTCGATAGCGTTGAAGAAGTCAGCGCCCACGCGGTCATACTTGTTGATGAAGGCGATGCGGGGGACGTTGAAGGTGGAAGCCTGACGCCAAACGGTCTCAGACTGGGGCTGAACGCCGGCAACGGCGTCGAAGACGGCGACAGCGCCATCGAGGACGCGCAGGCAGCGCTCGACCTCGGCGGTGAAGTCAACGTGGCCCGGGGTATCGATGATCTGGATGCGGTAGTCCTTACCGTCCTTGTTCCAGAAGCACGTGGTAGCAGCGGAGGTAATGGTTACGCCGCGCTCCTGCTCCTGAACCATCCAGTCCATGGTGGCAGCGCCCTCATGGACCTCACCGATCTTGTGGGTCTTACCGGTGTAGTAAAGAATACGCTCGGTCGTGGTGGTCTTACCAGCATCGATGTGAGCCATGATGCCGATGTTACGGGTATCGGAAAGCTTGTACTTAGGCTTAGCCATGTTAGTTCCTTACCTTAACTTACCAACGATAGTGAGAGAACGCGCGGTTGGCCTCGGCCATCTTGAAGACGTCCTCACGCTTCTTGACGGAAGCGCCCAGGCCGTTGGAAGCATCGAGGATCTCGTTGGCGAGACGCTCGGCCATGGTCTTCTCCTTGCGAGCGCGGGAGAAGTTGACGATCCAGCGGATACCCAGAGCGGTGGAACGACGGGAGTTGACCTCCATCGGGACCTGATAGGTAGCGCCACCGACACGCTTGGGCTTAACCTCGAGCGTGGGCTTGACGTTGTCCATAGCCTTCTTGAAGGTAGCGAGAGCGTCGCCACCCTCGGACTTCTCGGCAACGATCTCGAAAGCGGTGTAAACGATGCGCTCAGCGGTGGCCTTCTTGCCGTCAAGAAGGACCTTGTTGATGAGCTGAGTCACCAGACGGTTGTTGTAAACGGCGTCAGGCTGAACCTCACGACGATTAGCTGCTGCACGACGCGGCATGTGAAATCTCCTTAAGTGTCTACCGTGCGGCGCTTAGGCGGCACACGGCGAAAGTATCAAAACGTTATCTGGCTTATTTGGCCTTGGGGCGCTTAGCACCGTACTTGGAACGGGCCTGCATACGGTTCTGGACCGGAGCAGCGTCGTAGGCGCCACGGATGACGTGATAACGGACACCAGGGAGGTCACGGACACGACCGCCGCGGACGAGCACGATGGAGTGCTCCTGCAGGTTGTGGCCCTCACCCGGGATGTAAGCAGTAACTTCGATGCCGTTGACGAGGCGAACACGGGCAACCTTACGAAGAGCCGAGTTCGGCTTCTTGGGGCTCGTGGTGAAGACACGGGTGCACACGCCGCGCTTCTGGGAGTTGTGCTGCAGAGCAGCGTTCTTGGACTTCTTGGGCACGGAACGACGGCCCTGGCGAACCAGCTGGTTAATAGTAGGCAAAGCGTACTCCTTCTCGAATGATTCCAGCTTTCTGTAAAGTGCAACGGCTTGAATCGAGGGGTCAGCATCCCCCTACGAAACACGCAGTTCGATAGGATACGTGCCGCAAGCTGTGCCGTCAACAGACCACGCCGCCGGGCGTATCCCAAAATGAGCACATTTCCGCAAAGCCTACACAAAAGGAATCCCCTTCTGTGCGCGTGGGCGGATTCCCGGTCCGGGCGGCACAGGGGTTAAGTTTGCTGCTCTACAGTCCTGGCTCGCACGGAGGCCACATTAAGTGGCCTCCGGCTCGTGCGGAACTCGCGACAAACTTAACCCCTGTGCCGCCCGGCCCGGGAATCCGACGTGCTCGTCGGGGCAACGTTCCCTGCCAAAAAGGGACAGGTTTATTTTGGTCGGTTTTATCTTGGGAAACGTCGCACTCCAGCGATGATCTGCTCTCATCTGTCGCGTGGAAATCGGCGGCGCTTTCGGAAGTATATCGCTCGTTTTAACCGCCAATTTAACTCAAAAGAGGCCGCTTCCCCTAGTAGGAAGCGGCCCCAAATCTTACGAATAGACGATGGTAAAGGGTACTTCTGTTTCGGTCTCTCCTGTTGACGTGCACCTCGTGCCCTCAAGCGTTACTGAGACCACTTGGTCGACATCAATCAACTTCGTTGGCACCCAGATGTTCTCTCCGCTATTGCGCGCATAAGAAAAATATAAGTTGAACACCCCTGCGTCGTCATCTTCGATAATCTGCTCCGATCCATCCTTGTAGGTAACGGTCAACTTTTTCGTGACTGCGTCAATGCCCAAATCATCGATGTGTGTCTGGATAGAAAACGGGCTGATCTCGAGAGGCGAGTCATCGGAGCGGAGTTCCTTTGTATCGACGTACGCTCCAACGCTAAACTCGGGCGTCGATGCCTCGAACGGCTTCGCATCCTCGCCTTCGCCCTCGGTCCACGAGATATTCCAGGTGACCGCATGTTGAAAACCTCGCTCGCGATCCATAGAAGCAAAGTACATCGTGCCATTAATGACAGTATCGCTTGATGTGTCCTTATCAATGGTGCAGCGTGTGTCAGCCCATTCCTCGCCGAAGTTCATGCCGGGCGTGCCGATGCCCTGTTCTTCTTCACCATAGAGAACAAGTTCGCCAGTCTCTGCTGCCGGCTTGTAGTAGTTAACACCATTTGGATTGGATAGCGTAAACGTCACAGCACCGCAGCCGTTTTGGTCGATTGCCATCTCATGAATGTCGAGTGTATAGCCGTTGCCCTCGACGGACAGATTGACCTTCTGTACTGAACCCTCCAGGCTCTGGGGCGCGATGCCGTCACCAAACTCTCTGGTGTAGGTATATTTAGTCCCCGATGAACCACCGTTGGTCCAGGTAATGAAATCCCCGTTGCCGTGGTTTCCCCAAGCTGAGGCAAAATAGCTGGAATTAATAACTGCGTAGGCGACCCCTCCGGTCGCCAACACTCCGACAAGACATCCGATTACGGCAACATAGAGAGGCTTCGCGTGGCCCTTTCGATGAAGCGGCTCACCCGCAGCGGTATTAAGGACGCGATCTGCAAGATTGCTATCGGCTTGGATGGACTCGAAGGCCTGCTTGATTTGATTGGATTTCACGGTCGCCCTCCTCTAGGATGAATTTGAGCTTCGATCGACCACGAGCTAAACGCGTTCGAACGGTCGCGGCTGGTACATGCAACAACTCGGCAATCTCTGAGGTCGAAAAGCCCAGATAGTAATAGAGCACGATGGGAACACGGAATCGCTCCGGAAGTCGCATAACGTCTGACAGGACCGCCTTGGTCTCATCCTGCGCCGCCGAGAGCGAATTGGCCAGGTTCTCAATATCCTCCACACGCCTCCATGGCTTTCGAAAGAGCGATTTGCATTCATTGATCGTGACCCGGATAAGCCATCGACGAAGATGTTCCCAACTTTCAAAGTGTCCATCGCTTTTAAGCAACTTAAGAAAGACGTCTTGGGCAACATCGTCGGCATCGGCACGATCGCGCAGGTACGTCAATGCGATCCGAAACACGACATCCCTGTGATCTTCAACCGCCTGTCTAAAAGCTTGTTCTTCCATAATCACCTCCCGGTGATGCTGATGTTTGTTGCTGAAGCCCTCACCATAGATACGCTCTGGCCGGACGAAATGTTTCAAATTCAAGCAAGAAAAACCTACCAAAATAAACCTGTCCCTTTTTGGCAAAAGGAATCCCCTTCTGTGCGCGGGGGCAGATTCCCGGAACGGGCCGCCCGCTGTTTAAGTTTGCTGCTCTACAGTCCTGCGCAAGACGGAAAGCATATTAAGTGCTTTCCTTTGCGTGCGGAACTCGCGACAAACTTAAACAGCGGGCGGCCCGTTCCGGGAATCCGACGCGCTCGTCGGGGCAACGTTCCTCATCAAAAAAGACCCGCTTCCCTACTGGGAAACGGGTCTTTGGAAGGGCGGTTAACGTACTTGGAAGTTACTCCTCGTCGTTGTCCTTGGCCTCTTCGGCGTCGTCAGTGTCCACGAGCTGGTTGAGCAGCTCGTCGAGGGAAGCCATGTCCTCGTTGATCGCGCCGTTGGCGGGAGCCTTCTTGTCGTCGATCGGGGCGCCCAGGAGCTCCTCGTCGGCGTCGGCGTGATGCGTCGGAGCGGAGGTACCCAGCAGGATATCGTCCGGGCCGTCGGGGCTAAAGACCATCTGCAGCAGCTGCGAAAGGTCTTCCTCGTCGGCAACGTCGTCGTTGTTCTCGAGGATGTAGAGCAGGTCGTGGGCCTCGAGGCCGTCACGGAGCTCCTCGATCGCCTTAGCACCGATACCATCGATGCGCAGCAGATCCTCCTCGGACTTGCCGACCAGGTCGCCGACCGTCTCGATGCCGACCTCGCTGAACTTGTTGGTCCAGCGCTGCGACACGCCCAGGTCGTCGAACAGGTACAGGCGAGCCTTCTCGGCGGAGATGGTGTGGCCGTTGCGGGTGAACGAACCGTCAGCACCACCGAACTCGTCGTAGCCGGCCCAGTCGAGCTGCTGCGGGAGCTGCTCGTCCAGGTCCTTGAGCTCAACCGGAGCCCACTCGGGCAGCGACTTGGCGTTGGGCGAAGCCGGGCCGTCGATGTCCACGTAGCCGTCGGCCGTGCGATACGTCAGCTTGGCGTTGGCGTACGGCTTGAGGCCGGTACCGGCCGGGATCTTCTTACCGACGATGACGTTGGACTTAAGGTCGAGCAGGTGGTCGACCTTGCCCTCGATGGCAGCCTCGGTAAGGACGCCGGCGGTACGGATGAACGAAGCGCTCGACAGCCAGGAGTCGATGTTGGACGCGACCTTGAGCGTACCCAGGATGACGGGCTCGGCCACGGGAGCCTGACCGCCCAGACGGGCAACGCGCTCGACCTCGTCAGCGAACTCGTAGCGGTCGACGTACTGACCAAGCAGGTACTTGGAGTCACCGGGGTTGGTGATCTGAACGCGACGCAGCATCTGACGTGCGAGCACCTCGATGTGCTTGTCGTTCAGGTCAACGCCCTGGCTGGTGTAGACGTCCTTGACGCTCTCGACGAAGGTGTGCATCGTCGACTCGATGTCGGTCAGCTTGCGCAGGTTGCGGAAGTTGACGAAGCCCTTGGTGATCTGGTCGCCTGCGCGAACCTCGCAGCCGTCCTCGATCTCGGGCATAAAGCGCACCGATGCGGGGACGCGACGCTCGTCGAGAACACGGGTGTGGTCCTCGGAGTCGGTGAGCGTCAGCACGTACTCGGACTTCTCGGGCTTAATCGAGAGGTGGCCGGAGTACGGAGCCAGCTCGGCCTCGCGACCCAGGATCTTCTCGTTGACGTTGCCGACGATATCGAACATACGGCTGACCGTAGGCAGACCCTGCGTAATATCATCGACGCCAGCGACGCCGCCGGAGTGAATGGTACGCATCGTAAGCTGCGTACCGGGCTCGCCGATGGACTGGGCGGCAATAATGCCGACCGCGGTACCGATGGCGACCGGACGACGGGTGGAAAGACCCCAGCCGTAGCACTTCTGGCACACGCCGTACTTGGAGCGGCAGGTGAGCAGCGCGCGAAGCTTGACCTTCTTGAGGCCCGCATCGACCATCTTCTGGATGTCGGCGACCTTCTCGATGTAGCCGTCCTGCTCAAAGAGCACGGTGCCATCGGGAGCCACGACGTCCTCAATGAAGCAACGGCCGACGAGGTCGGTGTTGAGGTCGGTGGTGCCGGGGATGATGAGGTTGTAGGTGACGCCCTCGTGCGTACCGCAGTCCTCCTCGCGGACGATGACGTCCTGGGCCACGTCGACCAAACGACGGGTCAGGTAACCAGAGTCCGAGGTGTGGGATGCGGTATCGACCAGGCCCTTACGGGCGCCGTAGGTCGAAATGAAGTACTCGAGCGGCAGCAGGCCCTCGCGGAAGTTCGCCTTAATGGGAAGGTCGATCGTCTCGCCGGACATGTCTGCCATCAGGCCACGCATGCCGCCGAGCTGACGCAGCTGGGTCTTAGAACCACGGGCGCCGGAGTCGGCCATCATGTAGAGCGGGTTCTCCTCGTCGAACAAGTCGAGCATGAGCGCTGCAACCTTATCGGTACAAGCGGTCCACTCGTTAACGACTTCGATGTGGCGCTCCGTCTCGTTGATGAAGCCCTCCTCGAAGTACTCGTTGATCTGGTCGACGTTGGCCTGGGCGCGGTCGAGCAGCTCTTGCTTCTCGGCAGGGATGAGAGCGTCCCACACCGAGATGGTGAGGCCGGCGCGGGTAGCGTAGTGGAAGCCGGAGTACTTGATGGCGTCGAGGATCGGGCCGACCTTGGCCTCGGGGTAACGATCGCAGCAGTCGGCAACCAGCTTGGCCACGTCGCCCTTGACCATCTTGTAGTTCATGAACTCATAGTCTTCGGGCAGGCACTGGCGGTTGAAGATGATGCGGCCGATAGAGGTCTCGAAGCGCGCGGTCTTGTTGCCGGTGACGTCGTAGTCGACGAACTCGTTCTTGCCGTTCTTGACGCGGAAGATACGGGTGCCGTCCTCGTTGATGACGTTGGCATCGGCAGCGGACACGCGAACCTGGATCTTGGCCTGCATGTCGACCTCGGAACGGCAGTCATAGGCGTGCAGCGCGTCGTCGAAGCTGGCGAACACGTGGTTCTCGCCCGGCAGACCCTCGCGGACCTGGGTGAGGTAGTACACACCAATGATCATGTCCTGCGAAGGGATGTTAACCGGCTTGCCGGATGCCGGCGAGCGCAGGTTGTTCGCAGAGAGCATGAGCACGCGAGCCTCGGCCTGAGCCTGGCTGGACAGCGGCACGTGGACAGACATCTGGTCGCCGTCGAAGTCGGCGTTGAAGGGCGAGCAGACCAGCGGATGCAGGTGGATAGCCTTGCCCTCGACCAGCACCGGCTCAAAGGCCTGGATGGACAGACGGTGCAGGGTCGGTGCACGGTTGAGCAGCACGACGCGGCCGTCGATGACCTCTTCGAGGATATCCCACACAAAGGTGGCACCGCGGTCGATAGCGCGCTTGGCGCCCTTGATGTTCTCGACCTTGCCAAGCTCGACCAGGCGCTTCATGACGAAGGGCTTGAAGAGCTCCAGCGCCATGGTCTTGGGCAGACCGCACTGGTGCAGCAGCAGCTTGGGGTCGGTAACGATTACCGAACGGCCGGAGTAGTCGACACGCTTGCCCAGCAGGTTCTGACGGAAACGACCCTGCTTGCCCTTGAGGGCCTCAGCGAGCGACTTGAGCGGGCGACCGCCACGGCCAGAGACCGGGCGACCACGACGGCCGTTGTCGAACAGGGCGTCCACGGACTCCTGGAGCATGCGCTTCTCGTTGTTCACGATGATCGCAGGGGCGTCCAGGTCGAGCAGGCGCTTGAGTCGGTTGTTACGGTTGATCACGCGACGGTACAGGTCGTTGAGGTCGGACGCGGCGAAGCGGCCGCCGTCGAGCTGGACCATCGGGCGCAGATCGGGCGGAATGACCGGGATGACATCCAGGATCATGTTCGCGGGGCTGTTGCCGCCCTTCAGGAAGGCGTCAACGACCTCGAGGCGCTTGACGGCCTTCTCGCGCTTCTGCTTCTGGGAGTCCTCGTCGGCGATGATGGCCTTGAGCTTCTCGGCCTCGGAGGGGAGGTCGATGGCAGCGAGCAGGTCGCGAACGGCCTCGGCACCCATACCACCCTTGAAGTACATGGAGTAGTAACGGGTCATCTCGCGGAACAGCGGCTCATCGGAGATGAGGTCGCGCTCGGTGAGCTTCATGAAGGCGTTGAAGGCGTCCGTGCGGAGCTGCTTATCGTCCTTGCACTCTTCCTCGATGTCGACGATGCCAGAGGCGATCTCCTCGGGGGTCAGCGGCTCCTCGTCGGAGAACTCGTCAAAGTTCTCGGGGTTGCCCTGCTCCTTGAGGGACTCGATCTGGCGGGCGCACTCGGCATCGATCTCTTCCAGATCGGCGGCGAGCTCCTCGCGCAGGTCGTCAGCGTCGGCCTCGCGAGCCTCGTAGTCGACCTCGGTGATGATGTAGCTGGCAAAGTACAGAACCTTCTCGAGGTCCTTGGACTTGATGTCGAGCATACGGCTCATCGGGAAGCTCGTGGGGCTCTTGAAGTACCAGATGTGGGACACGGGAGCGGCGAGCTCGATGTGACCCATGCGCTCGCGACGAACCTTGGCCGAGGTGACCTCGACGCCGCAGCGCTCGCAGACGATGCCCTTAAAGCGGATGCCCTTGTACTTGCCGCAGGAGCACTCCCAGTCCTTGGCGGGACCGAAGATCTTCTCGCAGAACAGGCCGTCCTTCTCGGGCTTGAGGGTACGGTAATTGATGGTCTCCGGCTTCTTGACCTCACCGTGCGACCAGGAACGGATCTGGTCGGCGGAGGCAAGGGAGATCTTTACCGAGTCAAAATCAGTAGCTTCGAAATCTGCCACAGTCAACTACTCCTTATCAGTGGTCGTGGCGGCGACAGCCTCGGGTGCCTCGGCGGTCTCGGCATCCTGGGCCTCGACGTCGGTGTCAACGCCGGCGAGCGCAGCCAGGTCGTCGAGAGCAGAGGTCTCCTCGGCGGTCACAGGGGCGGAGGCGTCCTCGTCGGCATCGTGCATGGGCTCGATGTCCAGTGCGAGGGAACGGATCTCCTTGACGAGAACCTTGAAGGACTCGGGGATACCCGGAACCGGGACGTTCTCGCCCTTGACGATGGACTCGTAGGTCTTGACGCGGCCCACGGTATCGTCGGACTTGACGGTCAGGATCTCCTGCAGGACGTTGGCAGCACCGTATGCGTACAGTGCCCAAACTTCCATCTCGCCGAAGCGCTGGCCGCCGAACTGGGCCTTGCCGCCCAGCGGTTGCTGGGTAACCAGGCTGTAAGGGCCGGTCGAACGGGCGTGGATCTTGTCGTCGACCATGTGGCCGAGCTTGAGGATGTAGGACGTACCCACGGTAATGGGCTCGCGGAACTCCTCGCCGGTGCGGCCGTCGAACAGGCGGGTCTTGCCGCGCTCGTCAAGCTGGGTGACAAACTCGGGGCGCATGTGATCGCCAAAGGCAGCGGTGGCCTTGTTGAGCATGTTCTTGTTGGCGCGACGGATGACCTCGGCGATCTCGTCCTCCTTGGCGCCGTCGAAGACGGGCGTCGAGACGAAGAACGGACCGGGGACATACTTGTCGGAGTCGGCATCCTCGGTATCCCAACCGCAGGCAGCAGCCCAGCCAAGGTGGCACTCGAGCAGCTGACCGACGTTCATACGCGAAGGAACGCCCAGCGGGTTGAGGATAACGTCGATCGGGGTACCGTCAGCCATGTAGGGCATGTCCTCGACCGGCAGAACGTTACAGATAACGCCCTTGTTGCCGTGGCGACCGGCGATCTTATCGCCCTGCTGGATCTTACGACGCTGGGCGACGTAGACGCGCACCTGCTCGTTGACGCCGGGGGCCAGGTCGTCGCCGTTCTCGCGGCTAAAGCGGACGACGTCGATGACGCGGCCATAAGCGCCGTGAGGCATCTTAAGGGAGGTGTCGCGAACATCGTGAGCCTTGGCACCGAAGATGGCGCGCAGCAGGCGCTCCTCGGCGGTCAGAGCGCTCTCGCCCTTAGGCGTGACCTTGCCGACCAGGATGTCGCCAGGGCCGACCTCGGCGCCGATGCGGATGATGCCGTCCTCGTCGAGGTTGGCAAGCATGTCCTCGGAGAGGTTCGGGATCTCGCGAGTGATCTCCTCGGGGCCGAGCTTGGTGTCGCGGGCGTCGATCTCGTGACGGGTGATATTGATGGTCGTCAGCAGGTCCTCGGCCACCAGGCGCTCGGACACGACGATACCGTCCTCGTAGTTGAAGCCTTCCCACGGCATGTATGCCACGGTGAGGTTCTGGCCCAGTGCGAGCTCGCCATGATCGGTCGAAGGACCGTCGGCCAGAGGCTCGCCCTGCTCAACGGTGTCACCGACGCGCACGAGCGGACGGTGGTTGATGCAGGTGGACTGGTTGGAGCGCTGGTACTTGGCCAGGTGATACTCGTCCATGCCGCCGGCATGCTTGACGATAATCTTGGAGGCGTCGGCATAGATGACTTCGCCGGCGTTCTTGGCCAGGGTAACCTCACCAGAGTCCAGGGCGGCGCGACGCTCCATGCCGGTACCGACATAGGGAGCGGCGGGGTGAACCAGCGGCACGGCCTGACGCTGCATGTTGGCGCCCATGAGCGTACGCTTGGCGTCGTCGTGCTCGAGGAACGGAATCAGCGTGGCTGCGACGGAGAGCATCTGACGCGGCGAGACGTCCATGTAGTCGACGTCCTCGACAGGCACGTCGGCGGGAGCGCCGAAGGAGCCGTCGAAGTCGCGGGTACGGGCGATCACGGTATGCGGACGGACGATCTTGCCCTCGGCATCGGTCGTGATGAACTCGTTGGTCTTGGGATCGAGCGGCGTGTTGGCCGGCGCGATGACGTGCTTCTCTTCCTCGTCAGCGGTCATCCAGTCGATCTGATCGGTGGCAACGCCGTTCTCGACACGACGGAACGGGGCCTCGATGAAGCCATACTCGTTAACGCGGGCGTAGAGGGCGAGCGAGCCGATCAGGCCGATGTTGGGGCCTTCGGGGGTCTCGATCGGGCACATGCGGCTGTAGTGCGAGTTGTGAACGTCGCGGACGGCCGTCGGCACGTTGGTGCGGCGGCTGGAACCCGACTTGTGGCCGGCAAGGCCGCCAGGGCCGAGTGCGGACAGACGGCGCTTGTGAGTCAGACCGGTCAGGGGGTTCGCCTGGTCCATGAACTGCGAGAGCTGCGAGGAACCGAAGAACTCCTTGATAGAGGCCACGATCGGACGGATGTTGATGAGCGACTGCGGGGTGATCTCGTCGATGTCCTGGGAGCTCATGCGCTCACGGACGACGCGCTCCATACGGCTCATGCCGATACGGAACTGGTTGGCGACGAGCTCGCCGACGGTGCGGATGCGGCGGTTGCCAAAGTGGTCGATGTCGTCGACCTTGAAGCCCTGCTCGCCGGCAGCGAGGGACAGCAGGTAGCGCAGCGTAGCGACGATATCCTCGTCGGTGAGCACCGTGACCTCTTCCTCAGTGGTGAGGTTGAGCTTCTTGTTGACCTTGTAACGACCGACGCGGGCCAGATCGTAGCGCTGCGGGTTGAAGAGCAGGCCCTCGAGCAGGCTGCGGGAAGCATCCACGGTGGGAGGCTCGCCCGGACGCAGGCGACGGTAGATCTCGATAAGAGCATCCTCGCGGGTAAGGGCGGTGTCGCGCTCGAGGGTACGCTTGATCACATCGGAGTTGCCGAGCAGCTCGATGATATCGTCGTTGGTGACGGCGATGCCAAGGGCGCGCAGGAACATCGTGGCGCTCTGCTTGCGCTTACGGTCGATGGAGACCATGAGCTGGTCGCGCTTGTCGACCTCAAACTCGAGCCAGGCACCGCGGGACGGGATAATCTGAGCCTTGTAGATCTGCTTGCCCGAATCCATCTCGGAGCTGTAGTACACGCCCGGGGAACGGACGAGCTGGGAGACGACGATACGCTCGGTACCGTTGATGATAAAGGTGCCCTGATCGGTCATCATGGGGAAGTCGCCCATAAAGACGAGCTGCTCCTTGATCTCACCGGTCTCCTTGTTAGTAAGACGGACGTCGGTCAGAAGCGGAGCCTGATAGGTCATGTCCTTCTCGCGGCACTCCTCGACGGTGTGCGCGGGATCGCCGAACTGATGCTCGCCGAAGGTAACCTCGAGAACATGGTTCTGGCTCTGGATGGGGCTGGATTCCTTGAACGCCTCACGAAGGCCCTCGTCCTTAAAACGCTCAAAGGATTCCCTTTGAACAGAGATAAGGTTGGGGAGCTCCATGGCCTCCGGGATTTTCCCGAAGCTGACGCGCTTGCGCTCAGTGGCAGTGTATGCGTAGGTCACCAGGTTTTTCCTCCTTCACGGAAATGCTCGGTGGGTTGGCGAGGCATAGCTTCGCCAGTTATCGCAACCTAATAGTTTATCAGGTACCGACCGTTGGGCAAGAAAAGCCTTGACGTGATTGAGTTTTTGGAGTAGCAAAGTTTTTCGACAGAAAACATGCAGGTAGATATATGTGCATCGAACATATGTTCATATAATTTCTGTGAACAGAGGGCCGGCAATCGCAGCTCTTATAAAAAACGGGCGCCAACCGAGGTCCGCGCCCGTAAATATCGTTGCCCAAAGGCCTACTTACGCATCAAGCCGCCGCGCTCGTCGATGGCATCCCAGAAGGCGCCGGCAAAGCGAGGATCGCTTGCAGCCATGAGGGCGTTGGTGGCCATCCAGCCAGACGGGGTACCAGTATCGTAGCCCGACAGCGGGTCGATGACGACGGCGTACATGGCCTCGCGGTCGAGCGAGCGGGCCATGGCGTCGGTCAGCTGGATCTCGCCGCCCTTACCGGCCTGCTGATCGGCCAGCAGGTCCATGACCAACGGGCTCAGCAGGTAGCGACCGACGATGTACAGGTTGGACGGAGCCGCCTCGGGAGCGGGCTTCTCGACCAGGCCGCCGATGCGCCAAACAGCACCGGGCTCGTCGTCGGCGGCATTCTCGAAGCCCTCGAGAGCGCCCACGCGATCGCCGGCGATAACGCCATAGCGGCTGACTTCCTCGGGAGCGCACGCGGCAACGGCGATAACAGAAGCGCCACCGTGCTCCTTGGAGACGGCAAGCATCTTGTCGCAGATGTCGCGGTTGGGCACAACGTAGTCGCCCAGAAGAACCAGGAAGTTCTCCCCCGCCACAGCGTCAGCGGCAGAGCGAATGGCGTGACCGAGGCCCTTGGGCTCGTACTGATAGCGGAAGTCGACCGGCATACCACCCGCATGGGCGACGGCGTCGGCATAAGCATCCTTGCCGCGCTCGCGCAGCAGGTTCTCGAGCGAACGATCGGGCTGGAAGTAGCTCAGCAACTCGGGCTTGCCGGGAGAGGTGACGATAATGGCGTCGTCGACCTCCTCGGGGTCGAGCGCCTCCTCGACGACGTACTGGATGACCGGCTTGTCGAGCACCGGCAGCATCTCTTTAGGCGTGCACTTGGTGCCAGGCAGAAAACGCGTGCCAAGACCGGCGGCGGGGATGATTGCCTTCATAGTATTCAGGGATCCTTTCGCAGGCGCAGGATGCGCCCTGTGCGTGCGGCACGGCGGCCGCAGACCAAATTGCGATACCGGTTTATCTTACCGCCGTTAATTAACGTTAATGTAGGCAAGCGCCATTCTTCAGCAGGTCAACGCAAATTATTGCTCGAATGGTGCAATTTTATCGCCCAACGGTAGCGACCCCAAAGCACCGCAAACGGCAGCAATTTGTATGCCAAGCCAACAAAATAGAGGGATCAAAACGAAAAAGACGGGGCTCGCAATGCGAACCCCGTCTGCAAAGAAATCTGGCGAGAAAGCCTGATTACTTGAGGGTGACAGCAGCGCCAGCAGCCTCGAGCTTCTCCTTGGCAGCCTCGGCGTCCTCCTTCTTGGCACCCTCGAGAACAGCCTTGGGAGCGCCCTCGACGACCTCCTTGGCCTCCTTCAGGCCAAGGTTGGTGAGCTCACGGACGGCCTTGATGACCTGGATCTTGTTGTCGCCGAAGCCCTCGAGCACGACGTCAAACTCGGTCTTCTCCTCGGCCTCAGCAGCGCCAGCAGCGGGAGCGGCGACAACAGCGGCAGGAGCAGCGGCGGAAACGCCGAAGGTGTCCTCGATAGCCTTAACGAGCTCGGAAGCCTCGAGAAGGGTCATTTCCTTAAGAGCATCGATGATCTCATCGGTGGTAAGCTTAGCCATTTCTAAGTCCTTTCGGTTTCCGTGTCTGTGCACGGAGATCAGTTAAAACACGGCGCGAATGCGCCAGGGGTGCGGCGTTGCCGCCGCGGGTGAAAACAGCGGCTAGGCTGCCTTCTGCTCGGAGACCTGCTGGATCGAACGAGCGAGACCAGAGGAAACGCCGTTGACGCAGACAGCGATGTCGCGAGCGAAACCGGAGATGAGACCGGCGATCTGGCCGAGAAGCTGGTCCTTGGTGGGCAGCTCGGCGATAGCCTTAACATCATCAGCGGAAACGGCCTTGCCGTCGGAGATACCGCCCTTGATCTCAAGGACGCCCTTAGACTTAGCGGAGAAGTCCTTAAGGGTCTTAGCGGCCTCGACCGGCTCGGTCTCGTAGAACACATAAGCGACGGGGCCGGCGAGGATCTCGTCGAGCTCGGGCTGCTCCTGGTTCTTGAGAGCGATCTTGACCAGGTTGTTCTTGTAGACCTTCATCTCGGCGCCGCACTCGCGAAGCTGATGACGCAGCTCCTGAGCCTGCTTAACCGTCAGACCGTTGTAGTTGACGACGAACAGACCGGCGTTCTCGGCGATACGGGACTCGATCTCTGCAACCTTGTCGATTTTGTACTGCTGGGGCATGAATTACACCTCCTCGAATTCTTTCCGGGCACGGTCCGCCACAAGGACGTGACGGGGGCATGTCCAAAAAGAAAGCCCCCGCGCTGCATGAGCGACGGGGGCGAGAAGGCATATCTACTCGACCACCTCGGCTGGCGGGATATCCCATTAAGCTCGCGGGCAATGCCCGTTTGCACCGGCTGTCTCTGGCAGCGGATTCGTGCGTGAACCGAAATTATTATGGCGGGGACCCCGGCGTCGGTCAACGGGCGCGAGGATTCGCACACAAACCCTGCATACACTCCGGCCGGGAGGGGCAGGGCGAGTTTTCCGCTCGGTCAAGTCCTGGGCTCGCACGAAGGCCACATTAAGTGGCCTTCGGCTCGTGCGGAATCTACGGAAAACTCGCCCTGCCCCTCCCGGCC
>CAJKZP010000019.1:0-24754 GCA_905204415.1 uncultured Collinsella sp.
GCTCTTCGCGGGTATCGTCGTAGTTGCGCCAATCATCGCGGCGATCGCGGCTGGCACGCGGATCACGACGATCGCGCGATTCACCAGAACGCCCGGCGCCGCTGCGGGTGCCATTAGCGCGAGCGCCCTCGCGACGCTCGCCACCGCGGCCACCGCGCTCTTCAAAGCGCTTGCCGCCACGGGACTCACCGCTGCGGGCGCCACGCTCACCGCGACCCTCGCCGCCGCGACGCTCGTCACGGCCACCGCGCTCGTCATTGCGACCGGAACGACGACGATCGCCCGAGACACGCTTGCCGCCACGCGAGCCACGGCCCTCGTCCTCGCGCTCAACACGGCGACGACCACCGCGGTCCTCGTCCTCGCGGCGACGGCGATGCGCCTCGCCCTGGAACTGCTTGGCACGACGCTCGGCACGGTTGCCGCGCGGGCCCTGCTCAACAGCACCGGCACGCTCCTCGGCAGCCACCTCGCGGGCCACGCTCTCCACAGCCTCGTCCACGCGAGCCTGAACGCCCTCGCGCACGCGGGTCTTGCCGCCGCGCTTGGGACGGCTCGGACGCTCGCCGTCGCCGCGACGCTCGTCGCGACCGCGGTTGGAGCGACCGGCCACATCGCCATAGTCATCGCCGTTGCGCTTGCCGTCGCGACGTGCCTGCTCAAGCTTCTTCTTGCTCTTGGACTTGCCGCGCTTGGTCTTCTTCTTCACCTTAAAGGCCGAAGGGTCGCGCTCGGGATCAACCGCAGGCGGGTTGGGACCCACATGCAGGTCGCCGGCCTCGTAGATGTCGGCGGTCTTGTCCATGAGCTTCTCAATCTCGTAGAACTCGTCCACGTCCTGCTCGGTCACAAACGTAATGGCCCAGCCCAGCTCGCCGGCGCGGCCCGTACGGCCAATACGGTGGATGTAGTCGGTCGGCTCGGCTGGCACGTCAAAGTTCACGACGTAGCGCACGTCGCTGATGTCGATGCCGCGGGCAAGCACGTCGGTTGCCACCAGCACGTCGACGGTACCGTCGCGGAAGGCCGAAAGGGCACGCTCGCGCTGGGCCTGGCTGCGGTTGCCGTGAATCGCGGCGGCCTTGATACCCTTGCGCTCCAGGCGACGGCAGCAGCTGTCGGCGCGGTGCTTGGTGCGCATAAAAACGATAGTGCGCTCCGGGCCTTCCTTTTTGAGGAACTCGGGCAGCAGGTTATTCTTGGCCTCGATGGACACCGGGAACACAAACTGATCGACGGTGTCGGCGGTCGACGTGGCCGGTGCGATCTCCACGCGAGCCGGGTCGCTCACCAGGTCGGTGATCTCACCCACGGCCTCCTCGTCGAGGGTCGCCGAGAACAGCAGCGTCTGACGCTCGGCCGGTGTCTCGCGCACAATGCGGCGAACAGCGGGCAAAAAGCCCATGTCGAGCATGCGGTCGGCCTCGTCGAGCACCAGGACCTTAACCTCGTCCAGGTGGCAGGCACCCTGCTCGATCAGATCGACCAGACGGCCCGGCGTTGCGACCAAGATGTCGCAGCCGTACTTGAGGGCAGCGGTCTGCGGCTTGTAACTCACGCCGCCCACGACGGTCACGGCGACATGGCCGGTGACGTCGGCGATCTTGCTCGCGACCTCGTCGATTTGCTGGGCAAGCTCGCGCGTAGGGGTGATGACGAGCATCACGGGACCACGGCCGTTGCCCTCGGGCTTCTTGGCACCGCGACGGCGGTTGCGGCCGCCGCGCTCGCGCACGGGTTTGGGAGGAGCGATGTGCTCCAGATTGTTCATGGTCGGCAGCAAAAAGGCGGCCGTCTTGCCGGTGCCGGTCTGAGCGGCGGCAAGCAAGTCGCGGCCCTCGAGCACCACGGGGATCGAACCGGCCTGCACGGGCGTCGGCGCCGTGTAGCCCAGGTTCTCGATGGCACGGAGCATCTCGTCGGAAAGGCCCAGCTCGTCAAAGGCGGGCAGACTCTCGGTAGCGGACTCGACGGCCTGGGCAGCATTGGCCTCATCGGCGGCATCGAAGGCAGCCTGGGTCATGGCCTCGCGGGCCTCGTCCAGAATCTCGGCGTCGGTGACGTCGGATACAGAATTACGCATATGTTGTTGTTCCTTATCTGCACGCGCAATGGGCACGGCATACGGCCGCGCGGGCGTGCTTGGTAGTGCGCTAATACATACAAAAACGGGTGCGCACAGAGAGGACGTTGCTCAGTACGCTGGCGATCGCTTTGGCAGCCCTATCACGCGCCGTCCAGACGCAGCAGCTCTAAGCGATGGAGCAGATTCGCCGCGGGTTAGTATACCCGTACTCCGTATGCCCCCACGTAAACCACAGATGACGAGGCGGATGAGGCGGGTCTGGGCCGATTGTCTCAATCTGTAACAGTTGCTCAGCAAAAACCGGTCTTAGTGTTACAGATTGAGACAAACCCAAACCTCGCAAAACAAAATCTCGATCTGTAACAGTTAGAGCTCATTTTCCCTGCTAGATGTTACAGATTGAGATGTCTGGCAGGGACTGCCAACGATTGAGCAGCCGCCCTCATCTGTATCGAAATGTCATACATTTCTTTCTGTACTGGACACCCCCAGGGGGTATGGGTGTATAGTATCGGCAGGTTAACATTTCCAACGCTACGCCACAGAAAGGAGAAGCCATGGCTCAAGATAAGTTTGACGTGGGCGGCATGACGTGCGCCGCCTGCCAGGCGCATGTGGACCGCGCCGTGAGCAAGCTCGACGGCGTCCAAAGCGTCGCGGTCAACCTGCTCGCCGGTTCCATGATGGTCGACTACGACCCCGCGCAGGTCTCCCCCGACGATATCTGCACCGCTGTCGATCGCGCGGGTTACTCGGCCTCGCCCGTCAGTACGGGCACCGAAGCCGCCCCAAACGGCAGCGCGCAAGCCAGGTCCGGCGCCGCTCATATGGAGTCACCTACCAAAAAGCTGAAGGCCACCGCCTCCGCCATGCGCACCCGTCTCATCATCTCAATCATCTTTCTCATTCCGCTGTTCTACATAGGCATGGGGCACATGCTCGGCTGGCCGCTGCCCAGCGTCTTCACCGACCACACCCACAGCATGACGTTGGCGCTCACCGAGCTTGTCCTGCTCATCCCCATCGTCTACGTCAACGACGCGTACTTTATCAACGGCTTCAAATCACTCGTGCACGGCGTGCCCACCATGGACGCCCTAATCGCCGTCGGCGCCACCGCGTCGATCGCCTGGTCGCTCTACGCCATGTTTATCATGGCTGACCAGCTGGCCGCCGGGCAGGTTCACGAGGCTATGATGACGGGCATGGACAACCTGTATTTTGAGAGCGCCGGCACCATCCTGTCGCTCGTCACCGTGGGCAAATATCTCGAGACGCGCAGCAAGTCCAAGACCGGCGGCGCTATCGAGGCGCTCATCGACTTGGCACCCAAGACTGCGACCGTCGTTGCCGATGACGGCACCGAGACCGCTGTGGACGTCGACGCCATTCTACCCGGCCAGGTGCTGCGCGTGCGCCCCGGCGAGTCCATCCCCGTCGACGGCGTGGTGCTCGAGGGCGCCTCCGCCGTAGACGAGAGCGCGCTCACCGGCGAGTCCATCCCCGTGGAAAAGACCGCCGGCGACACCGTCAACGCCGCCACGGTCAACCGCACCGGATCGTTTACCTTCCGTGCCACGCGCGTGGGCGCCGACACGTCGCTCGCCAAGATCATCCAGCTCGTCGAGGACGCCAACGCCACCAAGGCGCCCATCGCCCGCCTGGCCGACAAGGTCGCCGGCGTGTTTGTGCCCGTGGTGTTTGTGATCTCGGCCGTGACCTTTGCGGTGTGGATGGCACTGACCGGCAGCATAAACGAGGCGCTCACCTCCGCCGTGGCCGTGTTGGTGATCAGCTGCCCGTGCGCGCTGGGCCTGGCCACGCCCGTCGCCATTATGGTTGGCACCGGCAAGGGCGCCGAGATGGGCATTCTGTTTAAGAGCGCCGAGGCGCTGGAGAACCTGCGCAGCGTGGGCACCGTGGTGCTCGATAAGACGGGCACGGTCACCCGCGGCAAGCCTGCCGTGACCGATATCGTGGTGGCCACGCGCACTGACGGCTCGCCCGCCATGAGCGAAAAAGCGTTACTGAAGCTCGCTGCCGCGCTGGAGCGCTCGAGCGAGCACCCGCTGGCCGAGGCGATTATCGCCGAGTGCGAGGCGCGCGGAATCGTGGCGCGCATGGTCGAGGACTTTGCCGCAGTGCCTGGACGAGGCGTTACGGCGCGCGAGGGGCAGAATGTCATCGCAGCCGGCAACGTGCGCTTCATGGGCGAGTTGGGCGCCGCCGCGCCTACGGACCTTGCCGAACAGTTTGCCACCGAGGGCAAGACGCCGCTGTTCTTTGCCAAGAACGGTGAGCTTGTCGGCACCATCGCCGTGGCCGACGAGGTCAAAGAGACGAGCGCTGCTGCCATTGCCGCATTGCGCAAGCTCGGCGTCGATGTGCGTATGCTCACCGGCGACAACCGCGTGACGGCCGAAGCCATCGCCCGCCGCGTGGGACTCACCAGCGAGCAGGTTATCGCCGACGTCCTGCCCGCCGACAAGGAACGCCACGTGCGCGAACTGCAGGATGCGGGCGGCAAGGTCGCCATGGTGGGCGACGGCATCAACGACTCCCCCGCCCTGGCGCGCGCCGACGTGGGCCTTGCTATCGGCACCGGAGCCGACATCGCCAAGGAGGGTGCCGACGTGGTGCTCATGCGCAGCGACCTCATGGACGTCGCCCGCGCCATCGAGCTTTCGCGCGCCACGATCCGCAACATCAAGCAGGACCTGTTCTGGGCGCTGTTCTACAACGGCATCGGCATTCCGCTGGCGGCGGGCGTGTTCTTCCCGCTCACCGGCTGGCAGCTCTCGCCGATGTTTGGTGCTGCGGCCATGAGCCTGTCGAGCGTGTGCGTCGTAAGCAATGCCCTGCGTCTGCGAAGCTTTAAGCCCAAGACGGCGCGCTGAAACACCCGACCTTGCCCCTCAAACCGTCGCTCGCGTACCCAAGTACGCTTCGCTCCTCTTTCGGGGCAATCTCGGGCACCTCAGTGCACCTTTAAGATGACGCTGTTCACGACTAAACTGTCAGATAATCTCAATCGATAAGGAGTACACCCATGCGTTACACAATTAAGACTTCCGGCCTCATGTGCGGCCACTGCGACGCTACTGTCGAGACGGCACTGCTCAACGTGGCCGGCGTGACCGACGCCGACGCCGATCACGAGACCCAGACCGTCCAGGTGGAGTGCGCCGACACCGTGACCGCCGAGCAGCTCGCCGCCGCCGTCGAGGGCGCCGGCGAGAAGTTCCACACCCTGTCTGTGACCGCAGCGTAGCAGCTACCAGAGGCATTCGACCCCATCGACCAGAAACGAGGACCCGCCATGATGGCAGACCATAAATCGGTGACCCGCATGCTCAAGACGGCGCGCGGGCAAATCGACGGCATCCTGCGGATGGTGGAGGAAGACCGTTACTGCGTCGACATCTCCACGCAGCTCATGGCCACGCAGGCGCTCATCGCCCGCATCAACGCCGACGTGCTCAAGGCGCATATCGAGGGCTGCGTGACTTCGGCAATCGAATCGGGCGACGAAGACCTCAAAGCCGCCAAGCTCGCCGAGATCGAACGCGTCGTCGACAAGCTCTCCAAGTAATTGGTGCATTGGGGACGGGTACGTTTGCACCACCTTGGTGCAGATTGACCTGTCCCCTTTGCACCAAATCGGGTATAAAGGCGTGCAGCATAGCGAAATGAAAGGCAGTTCTGCATGAATGACTTTATGAAGGGTCGCAACGGCGCCGACGAACTCACCGTCGTGCTGGGCTTCGCAGGCATTATCATCGCGATGATCGGATCGATGGCCCGCATCCAGTGGCTCAGCTGGATCGCCATCGCCGTAATCGTACTCGGCGTGCTGCGCGGCCTGTCCAAAAACATCGACGCCCGCCGCAAGGAGAACGATGCTTTTGTCACGGCGACCGCAAACGTCCCCGGCCTAGGCAAGTTCGTCGCCAGCTTGGGCGGCGGGACTGCAGCTGCCAACGCCTCGCGCACGGCCGGCACCAGTAAGGAAGACTTTGAACGTGCCAAGCGCACGGCCAAGAAGATGTGGAAGGGCCGCAAGACCACAGCGTACCTTAAGTGCCCTAACTGCGGTCAGATGCTGTCCGTCCCCAAGGGCAAGGGCAAGATCCGCGTCACCTGCCCCAAGTGCCATGCCAAGATGGAAACGCGCTCCTAGCCGCTACACCATAGGACAAAATAAAAGCCGAGGCCTCGTGTTGAGACCTCGGCTTTTTGCATGGGGCGACATCATTCGATGAAGCCGTCGCGCCAGCGCCTAAGCTACGCCGTCGCGAGCGAGCTCCTCTGCCAGGGCTTCTGCCGGCATGGCCATAATCGCGTCGAGCTCGGTGTCGACCTCGGGGATGCGCTTGACCTTCAGCTTGCGCACCAGGTCACCGCGGCACATCACATGCATCGGTTCACGCAGAGTGCATAGGTCATCGAGCGGATTCTTGCGCGTCACTAGGATATCGGCGGCCTTGCCGCACTCGATCGTACCGGTCTCGTCACCCAGGCCCAGTAGCTCAGCATTGACCTGCGTGGCCGTATGCAGCGCGAAGGCATTGCTCACGCCCACGTACTTGGCAAAATAGGCCACCTCGCGCCACATGTCGTACTGCGTCACGAACGGGCAGCTCGAGTCCGTGCCCAGGCCCACCTTGATACCGGCTTCCAGCGCCGCACGAGCGCTCTCGATAATGCCCGAGCACACGATGTCACCGTTCTTCTTTTGCGTGTCAGTCGAATGGGTCTTTTCCGGATCGAGCAACACAAACGGCAGCGCCGGACTGATCGTGCAAGTCACGCTTGGTGCGCGTCCCTCGAGCTGTGTTTCCGCGGCGCCGCGGTACAGTTCCAGGATCTCGGGGGTCATCGGAGCGCCGTGCTCAATCGTGTCGACGCCGGCCTGAAGCGCGGCCTTCACACCTTCGGTGCTCTCGACATGGGCCATGACCGGAAGGCCGACCTCGTGTGCCGCCTTGCACGCCGCCTCGGCGACATCGACCGGCATGCGCAGCACGCCCGGCTCGCCCACTTCGGTCGCGTCGAACACGCCGCCCGTCACGAACAGCTTAATGACGTCGGCACCGTGCGCATACAGATCGCGCACCTGCTGGGCTGCCTCTGCGGGAGTATTAGCCACCTGCGCAAAGAGGCCTGCACCGTGGCCACCCGGCACCGTGACACCCGTTCCCGGTGCCACCAGACGCGGACCCTGATACTTACCGGCATCGATAGCATCGCGCACGGCGATGTCGGCAAACAGCGGGTCGCCTGCACCGCGCACCGTAGTCACGCCGCTTGCCAGCTGCTGCTGAGCGCTGCCCTTGAGGATATGGCGCACGATGGCGCGCCCCACGGGATTGTCGAGCTTCTTCATCAGCGCGCCCGCATCGCCCGCCGAAACCGGCTTGCCCGAACCGCACAGATGCACATGCATATTGATGAGACCCGGCATGAGATACGCACCGCCCAGGTCGATGACCTCGGCACCTGCAGGTGCTTGCGCCACGGCGCTCGGTCCCATCCAGGTGATGATGCCACGCTCGACGGCCACGGCCATATCGGGCTGCGGCTCCATATGCTCCGAACCATCCAGGGCGGTCGCATTGATAAACAACGTGGGACGATCGGCAGTCGCCATATCGAGCTCCTCCCTCACGATTAACTTGAACATTTGTCCATTATCGCCCAGCGCGACAGGATTGCTGCGGACATATCGGTTAACGTGAGGAAGAGAAGAGCGTGAGGATAAACAGACCAGTGCAGCGATGCTTCAGTCGTTCCAGCAAAACGTCTTGATCTGTAACAGGTAGATGGCCAAACGGCCCCTTGTTGTTACAGATCGAGACATTCAGTCGAGTCTGCACCTGTTCATCTCGATCTGTAACAACTACGGGTCCAAACGGTCCCTAGACGTTACAGACCGAGACAAATAGACAGGCGGCGGCGCTGCGACAGCGCACCCCTACTCCCATTCCTGTTCGTAGATGTTGAGCGACTTCACATACCGTCCCTGGGCACCCATGATGTCACGGACCAGCCTCAGAAAGAAGCTGATACACGAGGTATCGAAGCCGTCTTCCAGGTCTTCCGGATGGACGGCGCCAGGCCCGTCGATCGCCGTATCGCTCAGGCGCGCTATGTCGTAGAGGTAGAGCTGCCCCGCCGTCAGCCAGACATCGTCGATGCACGCAATACGCACCGCAATCGTACCTTCGCGCCAGTGCTCTTTTTGCACGATATGTGGGTCGTAGACATCAAAACGACGGTCGGTGCGCGTATCGCGCAGCGCGACCATACCAGTCGCCGGATCCTTATCCAAAATGCCAAAGCGAGAGAAATAGTGCGTGTCGCGCACCTGTTCGAGCCGTCTGAGCGAAGCAGGCGAAAGCGACGTCGGCGGCTCGTCAACATACAGCTCAAGCAGCGACTTGCCGTGGTAATAGGGGCGCTCAAACAGCAGCCAATCGGTAAATGCCATGTTATAGGCCATGATTTCGCTTTGCGATGGTTCTTCGCAATAGCTGAGCCATGGATCGACTATCACTTCGAACTGTGTGCGCGCCGACTCCAAAAACTGAAACTTGCGCAGCATCCAAAACTGGGCCATGTCGGCAATATCGTCACCGACGGCCTCGGCCAGACGTCCCCGGTCCAAAACATGATCAGCCATGGCATCCTCCTCAAACTGATGAACCTCAATTTGAGCTTAAGGGGAGGGCCGGTGGTCGCCGCCAGCGCGGACGAAATGGGCATAAGGCTGCAAACCAGATGCTGACCGAATACTTGACGGAACGCTTGACCGATACGTTATACCGAAGCAAAACCCCAGTTAAACATAGGCAAATAAACAGAGATTTTGAGCTTGCCAGCCGCAGCCATCACGAAAACAGCAAGGCACCGCGAGCCCGCACGTCAGCAAATGAGCAGTCAGACGTTAAGAGTGTCCCCAACGACTAGACAAAAAAGCGCGTCCCCAATGACTAGTCGTTGGAGACGCTCTTGAATGACTACCTTACAGCCCCAAGGCCTCGGCAACCTCGGCAGCGCAGGCCAGGGAGTCCGCCATGGCGCTTACCACGAGCGAGCTGCCGTTGCGGGCATCACCGGCCACATACACCGGCGCGGCATCCGCAGCAACGCCATCCACGCGGGCCGCAAGGTGCGAGCCTTCGGAAGCCATCACGGGCAACGGACGGCCCGCCGTGGCAACAGGCACGCCGACGGCTTCGAACACGCTGTGCTCCGGACCCGTAAAGCCGCAGGCGATCAGCACCAGCTGCGCCGGCACTTCGCGCTCGGAGCCCGCAATGCGTTCGGGCTTGCCGGCCGACCAATCCAGGTCGACCACGCGCAGGCCCGCGGCCGCGCCCTTCTTGTCCAGCAGCACCTCAAGCGTATCCACACCCCAGGCACGCATCTCGCCGCCCATGGCAGCGATGGCCTCCTGCTGGCCGTAATCGGTCTTCTTAACGTTGGGCCACTGCGGCCAAGGGTTGCTCGCTGCGCGCGCATCAGGCGCGGCCGGCAAAAACTCAAACTGGCGCACGCTGCGCGCGCCCTGGCGCACCGCGGTACCCACGCAGTCGTGGCCGGTATCGCCGCCGCCAATGACCACAACGTCCAGGCCGCGCGCGTTCACTGCGGGCTCGCCGCCATCGAGCACCGAGACGGTCGAAGCCGTCAGGTAGTCCACGGCATACACCACGCCGGGAGCGTCAATGTTCGCAGCCGAAAGCCCGCGCGGGGCACGGGCACCAGCTGCCACCACGACAGCGTCAAAACCATTGAGCTTGGCCGCCACCGCAGGGTTCGTAGCGTCAGTGCCCAGCTCAAAGACGATACCCAGCTCGCGCATAAGTGCCACGCGACGCTCGACCACGGACTTCTCGAGCTTCATGTTGGGAATGCCGTACATGAGCAGGCCGCCCGGGCGGTCGTCACGCTCAAACACCGTCACGCGGGCGCCGCGACGCGCAAGCTCCCATGCTGCCACCAGACCAGCAGGACCGGAGCCCACCACGGCAACCGTGGGCGCGCCCTCCCCTGCCGGCTCAAAGCGACGCGGGCCGCCGTTTGCCCATTCGTGGTCGCTGATCGCACGCTCGTTGTCATGGATCGTCGTGGGCTGGCCATCGACCGAACCCAGGTTGCACGCGGCCTCGCACAGCGCCGGGCACACGCGGCTCGTGAACTCGGGCATGGGCGAGGTGAGCGACAGGCGCTCGGCAGCCTCGTCCCAGCGGTCGCGGTACACCAGCTCGTTCCACTCGGGAATCAGGTTATGCAGCGGGCAGCCACTCGGGCGCGCCTTGCCAAAGCTCGCACCCATCTGGCAAAACGCCACACTGCACATCATGCAGCGGCTCGCCTGGGCGCGGCGCGCGTCGTCGTCGAGCTCCACGTACAGCGGATCAAAATCATGGCTGCGCTCCTCCACAGGGCGCAGCTCGTGGGTCACGCGATCGATATCAAGAAAAGCACCGGGCTTACCCATGGCACTTACGCCTCCTTCTTGGTCGAAGCAACAGAGCTGGCAGCCACGGACACAGCGCCCGCAGCACCGCCCGCAACATCGAAGCGAGCAACATCCGCGGCACTCGCGCGACCGGTCACAATGTCAAACGCCAGCTCCTCGGCCGGCGCATGCGTCTTACCGATGGCCTCGGCGGCGGCGATAATCGCCAACACGCGCTCGTACTCGGTCGAAATGACCTTCACAAAGTGCTTGCTCATCGTCTCAAAGCTGTAGAGCAGCTTAATGCCGCGCGGGCTCTGCGTCGCGTCCACGTGCTCCTGGATGAGTGCGCGAATCTGCGCCAGCTCGCCGGCCGTCGGGGCCTTGAGTTCAACGCTCTCGTGGTTCACGCGGGCATCGAGCGTGCCGTACTGGTCAAAGACATAGGCCACACCGCCCGTCATGCCGGCAGCAAAGTTCTGCCCGACCTCGCCCAGGATGAGTGCCAGGCCGCCCGTCATGTACTCGCAGCCATGGTTGCCGCAGCCCTCGACCACCACGGTGGCACCGGAGTTGCGCACGGCAAAACGCTGGCCGGCAAGACCGTTAATGAAGCCGCGGCCGCTCGTGGCGCCAAAGAACGCAACGTTGCCCACGATGATGTTCTCGTCGAACTTGTAGGTCGCATGCGGGTTGGGGCGCACCGACACCTCGCCACCCGAAAGGCCCTTGCCAAAGTAGTCGTTGGCGTCGCCGCACACGTTGAGCGTAATGCCGCGCGGCAGGAAGGCGCCAAAGCTCTGACCGGCCGAACCATCGCAATCGATGGTGATGGAGCCGGCGGGCAGGCCCTCGGGATGTGCCTTGGTCACCCCGTTGCCCAGGATGGTGCCCACGCAGCGGTTGACGTTGGCGATATCGGCGCGGAAGCGAATCGGACGCAGGTGCGCACGGGCATCGGCCGTATAGGGCACGAACAACGTGGAGTCGAGCGTCTTGTCGAGCTCGCTGTCCGCGGCCATCTGCGGGAGGAAGTGGCGACCGTCGGCACCCGGGATATGGGCACCGAACTCGCAGGTCGCGCTCGCCAGCACGGGCGACAGATCGAGCAGGTTGGCCTTGCGGTTGCCCGGCACCTCGATCTGGCGCAGGCACTCGGGATGGCCGACCATCTCGTCGACGGTGCGGAAGCCCAGGCTCGCCATGACCTCGCGCAGCTGCTCGGCAACAAAGAGCATAAAGTGCTCAACGTGCTCGGGCTTACCGCGGAAGCCGTGACGCAGACGGCAGTTTTGCGTCGCGATGCCGGCCGGGCAGGTATCCTGCTGGCAGTCGCGCTGCATGAGGCAGCCCATGGAGATGAGCGGCATGGTTGCAAAGCCAAACTCCTCGGCGCCCAGCAAGCAGGCGACGGCAACATCGGTGCCGTCCATGAGCTTGCCGTCGGCCTCGAGCACCACGCGGGAGCGCAGGCCGTTTTGCAGCAACGTCTGCTGGGCCTCGGCAAGGCCGAGCTCCAACGGCAGACCGGCGTGCCAAATGGAATCGCGCGCCGCGGCACCCGAGCCGCCGTTATGACCGCTGATCAAGATCTTGTCGGCAGCACCCTTGGCCACACCGGTGGCGATGGTGCCGACGCCGGCCTCGCTGACCAGCTTGACCGACACGCGCGCACCGGGGTTGGCGTTCTTAAGATCGAAGATCAGCTCCGCCAAGTCCTCGATGGAGTAGATGTCGTGGTGCGGCGGAGGCGAGATCAGGCCGATGCCGGGCGTGGACTGACGAACCTCGGCGATCCAGGGGTAGACCTTCTTGCCGGGCAGGTGTCCGCCCTCGCCGGGCTTGGCGCCCTGGGCCATCTTGATCTGAATCTCGAAGGCGCTGCACAGGTAGCGGCTCGTCACGCCAAAGCGCGCGCTTGCCACCTGCTTGATGGCGGAGTTCTTAGAGTCACCGTTGGCCAGCGGGGTCTCGCGGCGCGGGTCCTCGCCGCCCTCGCCCGAGTTGGAGCGGCCGTGCAGGCGGTTCATGGCAATGGCCATGCACTCGTGTGCCTCTTTGCTTATGGAACCGTACGACATGGCGCCGGTGTTAAAGCGGCGGACGATATTGAGCGCGGGCTCCACCTCGTCGAGCGAAACCGGGGTGCGGCCGCTGGCATCAAAGTCCAGCAGGTCGCGCAGGCGCACGGCACGGCCGGTGCGGTGCAGGCGGGCGCTGTACTCCTTAAAGGTGTCGTAGCTGTCCTCACGGCAGGCGGTCTGCAGCAAGTAGACAGTCTGCGGATCGATGAGGTGATCCTCGCCGCCGAGCGGGCGCCACTTGGTCAGGCCCAACGTGGGCAGCTGATCGGGAGCCGGGCTCTTAAGGATAGCGAGCGCGGCGTCATAGCGCTCATTCTGCTCGCGCTCAACGTCCTCGACACCCATACCGCCCACACGGCTCACCGTGCCGGCGAAGTACGCGTTGACGAACTCCGGCGTAAAGCCCACGGCCTCGAAGATCTGCGCCGAATGGTAGCTCTGCACCGTGGAGATGCCCATCTTGGACATGATGGAGACGATGCCCGCCGTCGCGGCCTTGTTGTAGTTGGCGATGCCCTGCTCGGCCGTCACGTCCAAATCGCCGCGTGTCGCCAGATCGCGGATGCACGCATGTGCGTTGTACGGATAGATGCCGCTCGCGGAGTAGCCCACCAGTGCCGCAAAGTCATGCGGGGACACGGCGTCGCCGCACTCCACCACGATGTCGGCAAAGGTGCGCACGCCGGCGCGGATCAGGTGGTTGTGTACGCAGCCCACGGCAAGCAGCGACGGCACGGGCACCTCGCCCGCAGCGGCACGATCGCTCAACACCACGATGTTCACGCCGTCGCGGACCGCAGCCTCAACGTCCTCGGCAAGCTGCTTGAGCGCAGCCTGCAGTGCGCCCTCGCCGGCATCGCGGCGGTAGACGGCACGGAAGCGACGGGTCTTAAAGCCCACGCGGTCGATAGCGCAGATACGCTCGAACTCCTCCTCGTTGAGCAACGGGCGCTCCAGGCGCACCAGTTGGCAGGCCGTACGGGAGTCCTCGAGCAGGTTGCCGTGGTTGCCCAGGTAGAGCGTGGTCGAGGTGACCATGTGCTCGCGCAGGGCATCGATCGGCGGATTCGTGACCTGGGCGAACAGCTGATAGAAGTAGTCAAAGAACGAGCGCGTCTTCTTGGACAGGCAGGCCAGCGGCGCGTCGATGCCCATCGAGGCGAGCGGGGCCTTGCCCTGCTGGGCCATGGGACGCACGACCTCGTCGACGTCATCCCAGTGGTAGCCGAGCTTGGCCATACGCACGGCGGCGGGCACCTCGGCGTCCTCGGCGGGCGTTGCTGCAACGGGCTCATCGAGCGCGTCGACGGTCAGCGTCTCCTCGGCAATCCAGTCGCAGTAGGGTTTTTCCTTGGCATAGCGAGCGCGCAGCTCATCGTTGTAGATCACGCGGCCGCGGGCAAAATCGACCTCGAGCATCTGGCCCGGTCCCAGGCAGCCACTCGTCAGGATGTTCTCGGGGCTCACCTCGATGGTGCCCACCTCGCTTGCCAGCATAAAGCGACCGTCGCGCGTCACATAGTAGCGGGCGGGACGCAGGCCGTTGCGGTCGAGAGCAGCACCCAGTGTGCGGCCGTCGGTAAAGGCGATGGCGGCCGGGCCGTCCCACGGCTCCATGAGCATGGACTGGTAGGCATCGTAGGCGCGGCGTTCCTCACTCAGACTGTCGTTGTGGTCCCACGGCTCGGGCAGCAGCATGGACGCGGCACGCGTGAGCGGGCGACCGTTCATGACCAGGAACTCGAGCACGTTGTCCAAAATCGCGGAGTCAGAACCCTCGCGGTTGATGATGGGCATCACGCGCTCAAGATCGTGCTGCAGCACGGGGCTGTACAGGTTGGGCTCGCGGGCGCGGATCCAGTTGACGTTGCCCTTGAGGGTGTTGATCTCGCCGTTGTGGATGATAAAGCGGTTGGGGTGCGCGCGTTCCCAGCTGGGCGTGGTGTTGGTGGAGTAGCGCGAGTGGACAAGCGCTACGGCCGTCTTGACGGCGGCGTCGTTGAGGTCGATGAAGAAGCGGCGCATCTGCGTGGCGACCAGCATGCCCTTGTACACGATAGTACGCGAGCTCATGGAGCACACATAGAAGATCTTGTCGCGCAGGGCAAACTCGGCGTCGGCCTTCTTCTCGATGGTGCGGCGGCACACATACAGACGGCGCTCGAAGGCGTCGCCCGCCGGCGTGTCGTCGGGGCGACCCAGAAAGGCCTGCAGGATGGTAGGCATGCAGGCGCGGGCCGTCTCGCCCAGGTCGTGCGGGTCGACCGGCACCTCGCGCCAAAAGAGCAGCGGCACGCCGGCCTCGGCGCAACCCTCCTCAAACACGCGGTGGGCATCCTCTACGCCCTTGTCGTCCTGCGGGAAGAACAGCATGGCCACGCCATAGTCGCCCTCTGCCGGCAGAATCTGGCCGCACTTTTGAGCCTCTTTACGGAAAAAGTGATGCGGAACCTGGAACAGGATGCCAGCGCCGTCGCCGGTGTTCTTCTCGAGTCCCGTGCCACCGCGGTGCTCCAAGTTGACCAGAATGGACAGCGCATCGTCCAAAATCTGGTGATGGCGCTCACCGTTGATATCGGCAAGCGCGCCGATGCCACATGCATCGTGGTCGAATTCGGGGCGATAAAGGCCCTGCTGCTGAGCGGAATCTGCCTGCATCGCGATCCTCCCCTAGATATTAGACAATCAGTTGAATAGGCATACTAGGAGCATCACCGGCCCGTTGTGTTTCCCGCCCGTTTCGAAACAATTGCGTAACGCACGCCCCATGAGTGGACACCGCCGACCTCAAGGACGGCAACAAGGGCCCCAAGTTCGGCCCGTATGCTCACCGCTTCAAACATCTCAATCTGTAACAGTAAGATCCAATTTCCATCCCTAGTTGTTACAGATCAAGACATTTCAGCAATCCCCTTCCACCATCCTATTCAAATACAACAATCTTGTTAGTCTTGGTTAACTTTTTAGCCTAAAACGGGTATCCTTTGCGGCGTCAAACAAACGGCACGCAGGAGCGCACCATGCTCAACCATCTCGAACAACACTTTGGCTCCCGACGCACCGGTGGTCACGGAGGCCTAGACATTGCGCGGCATATCGGCCCCGGGCTGCTCGTGACCGTCGGCTTTATCGATCCGGGCAACTGGGCCTCAAATATGGCCGCGGGCTCGCAATTTGGCTACGCGCTGCTGTGGGTGGTCACGCTGTCCACGATTATGCTCATCGTGTTGCAGCACAACGCTGCACACCTGGGTATCGCAACGGGCGCCTGTCTTGCCGAAGCCACGACGCGCTACCTCCCCCGTTTCGTTGGACGCACGGTGCTCGCCAGTGCCTACCTCGCGACCATCGCCACCGCTATGGCCGAGGTCCTGGGCGGCGCGATCGCGCTCCAGATGCTCTTTGGACTGCCCGTGCGCGCCGGCTGCGTCATCGTGGCCGCGGCATCGATGGCAATGCTCATGACGAACTCCTACAAGCGTGCCGAGCGCTGGATCATCGCCTTCGTCGGCGTGGTAGGACTCTCGTTTTTGGCCGAGCTTGCGCTAGTCAAGGTCGACTGGCCGCAAGCCGCCGCAAGCTGGATCACGCCCAGTATGCCCACTGGCTCTGCCGCGATTATCGTGAGTGTCCTTGGTGCGGTCGTTATGCCCCACAACCTCTTTCTACACTCCGAGGTCATCCAATCCATGCACTTCGAAGGCCAAGGCGAGCAGGTTATCGAAGAGCGTCTGCGCTATGAGCTCTTCGACACGCTCTTTTCGATGGGCGTGGGCTGGGTAATCAACTCGGCCATGGTCATCCTGGCCGCAACGACCTTCTTTGCGCACGGCATTGTCGTAGACGACCTCGCCGTCGCAGCGGACACGCTCTCCCCCATTCTGGGCCCAGCAAGCTCGACCATCTTTGCGGTGGCGCTGCTGTTTGCGGGCCTCTCGAGTAGCGTGACGGCAGGCATGGCGGCAGGCACCATCACCGCGGGCATGTTCGACGAGGAATACGACATCCACGACCGACATTCCTCGATTGGGGTGGCGGCATGTTTCGTCGGCGCAGTGGCGGCGTGTCTGGTCGTCCCAAATCCTTTTGAAGGTCTCATCTGGAGCCAGGCACTGCTGTCGCTTCAGCTGCCGATCACGGTTTTCGTGCTTATACGGCTCACCAGCTCACGCCGCGTCATGGGCAAATACGCCAACTCGCGCCCGCTCAACGCGTTGCTCGTAGGAATCGGCGTCATCGTAACGGTTCTCGACATCGTGCTGCTAACGGGGATGTAATTGGGATGGCGTGACTGTCCAGATATAACGTCTCAATCTGTAACACGTAAGGCCGTTTTAAACCGTCAGATAAATCAAAAGGGCCCCGGCCGAGAATTCGACCGGGGCCCTTGGACAGAGCTCTGTATAGCTAATCGCCGTGTGTCTACGAGTTACTCCTCGACGAGCTCAAACTCATCGGGGCCGACGCCGCAGACCGGGCATACGTAATCCTCGGGCAGCTCGGGCGTGTCGACCTCAACCTCGTAACCGCAAACGGTGCACACAAACTTATACGTCTTCTTCTCCTCAGCCATGATGTTCTCCTCTCGAACGCGACTGGTGATGTACTTCGTTTATTAGTATAGATTCTCAATAATATAATGCAAGTATTTTTAGAACATTTCTAGCCTTGATACGACGAAGCCTTGGGCGGCGTCTTGCCCTTCAAGACCTTGTGATAGTAGTCATAGGTCAGCGGGGCCTCGCCGCTCAAGCGCTCGGCATCCTCCACCTCGCCGATAAAGAGCAGGTGCGTGCCCACATCCACGGTATCAATCAGACGGCAGCTAAACAGCGCCGCCGCGTGCTCGGGCACATAGGGCATGCCCAGCGCGGTCTCGTGGGTCTCGTACTTGGCAAACTTGTCGTAATCGCTGCTGGTGCGGAAGCCAAAATTGCCGATGTAGAGCATGTCGGCGGTCTGGTCAATCACGGTCAACGCAAAGGCCTTAGCCGATGCGATTACGCCGGACGTGACATTTTCCTTGTTCACGGCAACCGAGATGCGCGGCGGGGCGGATGTCACCTGCACCGCTGTGTTGATAACGCAGCCGGCACGCAGCCCGTCGGACGCGGCACTCACCACATACAGGCCGCTCGGCATCGTAAAGAACGCAGTTTTGTCCATAACAATCACTCCCCTAGCTCGGGTTGGAACCTCATGGATGTATGTACCCACAAAAAAGGCGGCACCCATAACGGACGCCGCCTTTGAGACATATGTGTCAGAACAGTAAGAAAGATGAGACGCCCGCAGTTGCGGTGAAATAGGGACTGAATAGCCCCTCAAACAGGCAAAACAGTCCGTATTCCACCGCAACTTATGAAGGGTGGTCAGCGATTGCGCTCTTTGAGGGCGCGGTCGATCTCGCGTTGGACATCACGCTTGGCCATGTCCTCGCGCTTGTCGTAGAGCTTCTTGCCGCGACCCAGACCCAGCAGCAGCTTTACGCGGCCGTCGGTATTAAAGTAGAGCTCCAACGGAACCAGCGCATAACCACGGTTGCGAAGTTTGCCGTCAAGAAAGTCGATCTCCTTGCGGTGCAGCAGCAGACGACGCCGACGGTCGGGATCGCGATTCCACACGCCACCATGGCTATAGGGGTGGATATGCAGGCCGACGAGCCAGCACTCCCCGCCGCGGATCAGCGCAAAAGTGTCAGTGATCTGACAGGCGCGCTCACGAATCGACTTGACCTCGGTGCCGCTCAGTTCAATGCCACACTCAAATGTCTCATCGATAAAGTACTCGTGATGCGCCGAGCGATTCTTGGAAATGAGCTTGCGCTCGCGCTTACTGGGCATCGCCGGCCTCCTTGGCGCCATCGGCGTTTGAGCCCGCAGCCTCGCGCTTTGCCTTGCGCTCGGCATTGAGCTCGGCATCGCTCTCGCGCACCAGTTTAATAATCGCCGCGCAGGCCTCCTCGCCCACCAAGTCGCGAGCACGCACCGTCAGGCGCGTCGCCTCCTGCTTGTCGCCGTCGCTTGCGGCATCGGTCGCGCACATAATCAGGCAGATGGCAATCTCGGCCGAAGGCGAGGTCGGAACGCCTTGCAGGGCCAGTTCACCCATCACGTGCTCGTCGCTCTCATCGGCGGCATCCGGATATGTGGTATGGATCTTGTTGAGCAGGCGCGTCGTATGCGCATCGTTGGGCGCCAGGCGCAGCGCCAGACGCGCGCAGCCCACGGCAGCCGAAACGTTCTCGGTCTCGGGCTCCAAGAAGTACTGACCTAGATTGGCGTAAGCGCGGGCGGCGCACTTGCCATCACTTGCACGCTCCAGCACCGAGAACGAGAGCGATGCCCATTCCTGCTTGTCCTCGAGTGCGCGGAACAGCTCGGCCAAATCCAAGCGATAGTTGCAGTTCATGGGGTCCCAACGCACAGCCTGCATCAGGGCATTACGAGCGCTCACATAATCCTGCTGGCGAATGTAGGCAAACGCCATGTCAGAGTACAGGCGGTCAAACGGCACCTCGACCTGCACGAGCTCGCGCGGATCCTTCTCCACGCGGCGATAGGCCAAGCGCTCAAACTTGCTATCGAAGCTAAAGTATTGGCGCTTCTCCTCCGTCTTGCACTCAGCGTCGATATACTCCTCGGCGAGCTCCACCAGACGCTCCAGCAGCGGCGTCGCCGTAGCCAGGTCGCCCTGCGCCAGATAGTTCTCGGCATACGTGATGTCTTGCAAGCTGATGGGCAGGTCCATGACAACTCCTCGGTCCAGGCGGCAGACTCAACGCGCCTTAAACATCGGTCAATACACAAAACCCGGGTCTCTTGCGAGGCCCGGGCGTTCAATTTTGGTAGCCCGTACCAGATTCGAACTGGTGATCTCCGCCTTGAGAGGGCGGCGTCCTAAACCGCTAGACGAACGGGCCATATGTAGCAAATGCAATGGCTGGGATGGAGGGAGTCGAACCCCCATTGACGGAACCAGAATCCGCTGTCCTGCCATTAGACGACATCCCAATGACTGCATCGCTGCGCTCGGCTGTGCCTTTGCGCAAGAAAGAAATATACGGGAAGTCTCGCCGTGACGCAAGCCCCAATTTTGACTTTTTTGAAATTCAGTCAAATTGGCCTAATTTAGTCCAACCCGTGAAGGACCTGTGAAGCCAACCGCTGTACACGAAGGGCAAAACGCCGCGAGCGGTAGCCGTCAACCGTTGGCAGATTCTACCGCGAAAACGATAGCACCAGGCAACACAATCGAAGTATCAATGATCGCGTAGATATCGAGGCGCCATGGACGAAGAGCTTGATTACCTATGGGAGACCCTGGGCCTCGAGATCACTGCCGACCTTTGGCCCGAACGGGACAAAATTCACCCCACGTTACGCCCCGCCATTACTGTGGTGCAGGCAAAATACCGCCGTGCATCCTTTTTGATCATGCGGATGTCATGGCACGCGGGACTCCCCGACCTTAAGCGAATCCAGGCAAGCCTCGTCGAGCTGTCCGGCATGCCGACCGTCATATCCGAGGCGCACCTGGAGCAGCGCCAGCGCGAGCGCCTGCAACAGCAGCGGATTCCCTTTATCTGCCCCGGCGTTCAGGCATATCTGCCCTTTATGGACGAGGAGTACTGGAGCGGCAAGCCCAACAAGCACGTAAAGGTCTACGATCCGCACGAATGGGCACAGCTCGAGGATTGAGCCGAGCGAGCCCGCCGATGGAAAACACATCCCACCCCGATCACTCAAAACGGGTCGCACTTTCCGGAGCCGCTACAGCAACGCCTCGGCCCAAGCCGCTTCCCTAAAGCCAGGAATCGCAAAGTCGTCGCCCACCAGCAGCGGACGCTTGACCAGCATGCCGTCGGTCGCCAGCAGCTCGTAGCACTCCCGATCCGTCATGCCCGCTTCCAAACGCGCCTTCAGGCCCAGCTCTCGATATTTCATGCCCGACGAATTAAAGAAGCGCCGCACCGGCAGCCCCGAACGAGCAATCCAGGTCGCAAGCTCATCAGCCGCGGGATTGTCCAAAACGATATCGCGGTCGATATACTCTACCCCATGTTCGTCCAGCCATGCCTTGGCCTTCTTACAGGTCGAGCACTTGGGATATTCAACAAACAATACCGCCATGGGATTTCCTTTCTTAGAGAAAACAGGTGTCTGGAAAACTGCACATCGACGACCACTCGCGATTGCAGCCGTTATTGTAGTCAATGTCGAAGCGTAGGCAGTCGCGATGTCTCGTCTTAAGGCTAGCGCCTCGCATGGGCGCCGATCGGCCGAGTCGCATGGCGCACCAACGCCGCCGCCAGCAATACCAACAGCATGGCGGTGACATAGCCCGCAGCATCGAATCCTAAATCGATAACGTCGAAATGTCTGCCGGGAACAAAGATCTTATGCACCTGATCGCCAACGGAGCAGGCGGCGCAAAAGAGCAATACGGGCACGCAACGGGAGCATACGCTCCACGGATGCCTGAAAAGGCAAACCACGACCACGGAGGCGAATAATCCGACGAAGAAAAACTCTACGGTATGGGCAACGCGACGGACGTTCGTGCCCACCCACATGCGAATGGAAGCAAGTCGGCCAGACCGGACATTCGAGGCAGCCGAATCGGTGCCCCCGGTCATTCCGTTCTCCGCCTGAGCTTCACCCGTGGCATCGACAGCCTGAACGCCCGTAGCCTGGCCCTCCACCACACGCGCGGTGGACTCGCTCAGCAACGACGTCTCCACCGCATTTTGCTCCGTCAGCACCCAGATACCCGCCAGCGTTGCAGCGAACAGAACGATCGCGGTCCATCCGATTATCTGTTTTACGCGCGCCAAGGGCCAACCTCCTTTTTTGAATATCAGCGAGTGTAGCCCCAAATGGCATCGTCACCGTATCAAAATTTGAATCGCAACAGGAAGCGACAAAGCGACGCAAACCCCTACCCCGCCTCGCGCATCCAGCGATCGAACGTCCCCACGCACACGCCCAGGCACTCTGCTGCCTGGCTGCGGGTAATATCGCCTGCCTCATAGCTATCGCGCACCAGCTCAAACTGAGGAGGGCACGGCTTGCGAGGTCGACCGAAACGGACCCCTCGCGCCCGCGCCGCTGCAATTCCCTCCGCTTGGCGCCGGTGAATATTCTCGCGCTCCACCTGCGCCACGTAGCTCAGCAGTTGCAGCACAATATCGGCAATCAGTACGTTGGTCACATCCGGCGCGCCGCTGGCCCTAGCGCGCGTGTCAAGCAATGGCATGTCCAACACCACAATGGCAACCCCGAGCTCCTTGGTAATGCGTCGCCATTCCTCAAGAATCTCGGAGTAATTACGGCCAAGTCGGTCGATAGAAAGCACCACCAGCACGTCCCCGTCTCCCAGGACGTGCAGCAGCTCGCGATAACGCGGTCGATCGAAGTCCTTGCCGCTCGCATGGTCGGCATAAATATTCGCCGAGCCCACGCCATAGGCGCCCAGCGCATCCAGCTGCCGATTAAGATTCTGATCGCGCGAACTCACCCGCGCATACCCGTACACCGTCGCCATCTCATCCCCGCTTTCTTGTAAACCTGCCAAAAGGGACAGGTTTATTTTGGTAGGTTTTACCTCTCAAATAGCAGGTAAGCGGGCGGCCGAGCAGACGGCAAGGTAGCCACTATTCAAATGCGGAGGGCGGCCCCGAAAGACCGCCCTCCGCTCTCTCGCCACGAGTCGGGATTTAGCTAATGGATAAGCTTAAAGTCCAAGTGTCCACGCGTGGTATTGACGCGCGAGACCTCGATAATCACGCGCTGGCCCAGTTCATAGCGAGTCCCCGTGTCGGCGCCCGTCAGCGTAAGCGCGTCCTCGTCGAACTCGAACCACTCGTTGCCCAGGCTCTTAATTGAAACCAGGCCCTCGACCTGTGTTAGGTCCAAGCGCACAAAGAGGCCCATGCTGCTAACCCACGAGACGGTTCCGGCATAGCGCTCACCCAGACGGTCCTCATAGTACTGGGCAATCTTGATCTTTTGCGTCGCATGGCTGGCGGCATCTGCCGCGCGCTCGGCATCGCTACATGCGCGGCAGATCTGCGGCAGAATGCGCGGCAGCGACTCGCGCCCCTTGCCGATCAGCCGCGGCGTACGGACCAAGGCGTCCTTGCCGCCGAGCTGCTCATAGGCCAACTGCAGTTTGAGCACGCGGTGCACCACCAGATCGGGGTAGCGACGGATGGGACTCGTAAAGTGACAGTAGCACGGCGCGGCGAGCGCAAAGTGGCCCTCGTTGCGCGGCTTGTACAGCGCGCGCTGCATGCTGCGCAGAAGCAGCGTGTTGACGAGCGGTGCGTTGGCCGTACCGGCGGCAGCATCAACTGCAGCCTGCAGCTCATCGGGGCTCCCCAGGGCAATACCGGCAGCACGGCGATCGTCGATGATGCCTAGCTGCGCCAGCGCAACGGCGGCACCGTGCAGGCTATCGGGGCTCGGATCCTCATGCACACGATAGCAGGCCTCGATATCACGGTCTGCCAGCCACTCTGCAACGCACTCGTTGGCGAGCAGCATGGCTTCCTCGATAAGCGACGTGGCACACGAACGCTCACGCGCCACAATCTGCACGGGCACTCCGCCCTCATCCAATAGAGCGCGAATCTCGGCTGTGTCAAAATCGACTGAGCCGCGGGCGCGACGAATACGACGGCGAAGTTCGGCGAGTTCGTTAGCGGCAACAAGGAAATCGCCGAGGTCGATGTTGTAGCCGCGGGCGGCCTCCTCGCACGCAAGACCGCGCTCAAGCGCTTCCTCGCGCGAGGTCTCGGCAGCCGCAACATCCTCGGCTGCACCCTCCAGCACCGAATACTCAACCGCGCCGGCACGCACCAGCAGCGCCTCGGCGCCGTCATAGTCCATACGCACACGCGAGCGAATCACGCTGGGATACGGATCGTAATGCCGCACGCGACCCTGCGCATCGAGCTCGATATCGACGGTAAACGCAAGACGGTCCTCGTCAGGGCGAAGCGAGCACAGGTCACAGGACAGGCGTTCGGGCAGCATGGGAAGCACGCGATCGGCCAGATACACCGATGTCGTACGATGGCGAGCCTCAAGATCGATATGCCCGTCCCAAGCCACATAGTGTGAAACGTCGGCGATATGCACACCCAGCTTGTAGCCACCCTCGGGCGTGCGCTCCAACGAAATGGCATCGTCAAAGTCGCGCGCGTCGACCGGGTCGATCGTGATGACAAAGCGGTCGCGCAGATCGCGGCGGAGCGGGTCCTTAAGCGCCGCGGACACATCGAGCGAAAGCCCCTCGGCCTCGTCCAGCGCGGCCTCGGGATAGCTATCGGTATAGCCGTAACGCGCCATCACATATTGAACGCCCAAATCGGGCGCGTCATCTCCGCCAATGCGGCGTTCGATCGTCACGGTACCCGATTCCAGGCGCGTCGGGTAGGTCAAAATGCGCGCGACAACGGCATCACCCGGGTGGACACCCAGACGATCCGCCGAGGTATCCTCGGGCAGAATGAAGAAGTCGGCCTTCAGACGCGAATCGAGCGGCTCGATCACACCGAGCGGACCGGCGGTCTGGTACGTGCCCACCACGCTTATGGCTGCACGCTCAACCACGCTTTCGATCACGGCGCGCCGCTCACCGTGCGGGCTGTTCTTAATGCTCACGGCAACGGTATCGCCATCCATGATCTCGCGCTTACCGCGGCCCATGACCTTGTAGTCGCCGTTTTCGGTTACAACGTAGGCGCTATGCTCATGGAGCTGCACGCGCCCGGTCAGGCTCGGACGGCGTTCGCTGCGCACCGGCCCGCGCTGATTGCGAGCTCCACGCTTATGCTTGTTATTGCGCCCCATGGCGCCTCCTAACTATCGATTGCGAACTCCAAAGAGTCTACCCAAATGATTCGCTTTCCTGCCGTCCCCTAGGGATCAAAAAACGGGCCGCCCCATAAGAGACGACCCGTTGGAAGGGATGAATTCCAAGCATGCCTACACGCGCAGGTAGCGGCGCATGGCGATGGCAGAACCAAAGAGACCGATAATCACGCCGACCAGAATCAGCGCAGCATAGGTCACCAGGTAGTACTGCATCGGCAGGGCAAACGACATCCAG
>CAJKZP010000020.1:0-24519 GCA_905204415.1 uncultured Collinsella sp.
CGATTCTAGGCGATGGCCCTCCCTTGCTTCTTACACCACGACCGTGTGCGCTACCTGCAGCAAAATGGCGATGCAGATGGTGCGAATAAGAAAGGGGCACGTTGCTGAAACGTGCCCCTTATGAGTGGGGTATGAGGCTAGCGCTCGTAAATCAAGTTACCTGCCAGGTAGGTGGCCTGAACCTTGGTAGCCTGGAGCTCTTGTGGATCGACAGTGAGCGGGTTTTGGTCCAGGACTACCAGGTCGGCATACTTGCCGGGCTCCAAGCTGCCGAGGTTTTGCTCGTCGCCCGCTGCATAGGCGCTGCCCAGGGTGTAGTTGCGCAGGGCTGTTGCTGCATCGATGCGCTCGCTCGGTAACCAGCCGCCCTCGGGCCAGTGGCTTTTGGGGTCCTGGCGCGTGATAGCCGTGTAGAGCACGTTCATGCTGGTAACAGCTGTGATAGGGCTGTCGGTACCGAAGGCTTGGCGAATGCCGCGCTGCTTATAGGTCGCAAACGGCCACATGATGCGGCTGCGCTCCAGGCCCAGATCGCGCTCGGGGCCGCCCGGGTCGAGTGTAATATGACAGGGCTGGCTCGAGGCAACCACGGTAAGCTTGCGTAGACGATCGATGTCCTCGGGCAAGAGGTTCTCCAGATGCTCGAGCGTGTTATGACCGTGCTGGGGCAGGCCGTACAGTTCGGCGGCCTCCTCAAAGATATCGAGCGCGGCATGGATGGCACCGTCGCCGATGACGTGGATGCGCACGGTGTGGCCGCGCTCCGCGGCCGCCAGAACCAGCTTACGCATGCGCTCGGCAGGAACTGTCAGACGGCCTCGGTCGCCCGGGAAACGCGGGTTGGTATAGGGCTCGGTGAGATAGGCCGTGTGTTCGCTCGACACACCGTCGAAGAACTGCTTAAAGCCTGGCGCCGAGAGCAGCGCGTTGTTCGCGTAACGTGCCTGCAGCTCTTCCAGGCGCGACTGGTCATCCAGCAGCGTGGGGAACAGATGGGCTCGGATGCCCAACTTGCCGGCTGCCTGCAGCTTGTCATAGACGTCGTCGCGGATAAAATCGCAGCCCGGCATGGGCATGAGCGACATATCGCATATCGAGGTGATGCCCTGCTCGGCCATACGCCTCATTTGATCGGCGTAAGCGCTTGCGATGCGATCCTCGCCCAGCCACTCAAGGCAGCGCGGTAGCAACTGCATGGCAGCCGCCTCGTGAGCAATGCCCGTGAGCTCGCCGTTTGCATCCTTGTCGTAGCTGCCGCCCGCTGGCGGCTCGCTGTCGCGTGTGACGCCGAGCGCCTCGAGTGCGCGACTGTTGAGCCACAGCGTGTGCCCGTCGCCCGAATACATAACGCAGGGACGATCGGGGAATGCCGCATCGAGCGACACCTTGGTAGGATGCTCGGGCGGGTCCCAACGGTAATCGCGCCAGCCCTGCGTCACAACCCAAGCGTCGTCGGGCAGGTCCTGGGAAAACTCGAGCGCATGTTGCACCAGCGCCGCCTCGGACGTGCCCATATCCATGAGCATGTACGGCGAGGAACCGACCGAGGTATGGAAGAAGTGCAGATGAGCGTCATGGAAACCGGGGCAGACAAACTGCTCGCCGTAGTCGATAACCGACGTAGCGGCAGGAGCGGCGGCGATCACGTCATCGGGCGCACCGACTGCGACGATACGGTCGCCTGCGATGGCAATCGCCAGCTCGCGGGCGGTATCGATGCCGTCTTGCGCGGTAAAGACGTTCTTGGAGCGGACAATCCGATCGATATGTTGCATGGGCATCCCCATCTCTGGCAGGAAATTCAACACCCCCGAGTGTACTCCCCCGCCCTTGCAACAAAACCCCAAGCGGCAAACGGCAACTTTACCAGCCCTAGCGGCAGGGGGCATACTGGAGAGAGCCTGTACGATTTTGCGATCAACCCAGCAAGGAGCAAATCGACCATGACGAAGACCAAGGCACAGCAGATTATGGCGGCGACCGAGGCTCGCGCGGCTGACGACGTCACCGCAGCCATCAAAGATATCGCTACCGAATTTGAACCATATATCATCAAACAGCGCCGGCACTTCCATAAGCACCCGGAGCTGAGCCTTGCCGAGGAGCGCACGACCTCCGACATCGCCAACCAGCTCGACGCCATGAATATCCCCTACGAGCGTCCGCTCAAGACCGGCTTGGTGGCAACGCTTCGCGGTACCGCGCCGGATGCCTACCGCGAGGACGGCACGCCACGCCGCCGCATCCTGCTGCGCGCCGACATCGACGCCCTGCCTGTCACCGAGCAGACCGGCGAGGAGTTCGCCAGCGTCAACGAGGGCTGCATGCACGCCTGCGGCCACGACTGCCATATCGCCATGATGCTCGGAACGCTGCAAATCCTGCGCCATATGACCGACGACATCCACGGCGAGGTCCGCATCGTGTTCCAGCCCAGCGAGGAAAACGGCCAGGGCGCCAAGCTCATGATCGGCACGGGTGTGCTCGACGGCGTCGATGGCGCCTACGCCGCGCACATCTGGAGCGAGGTCGACGCCGGCACCGTAAGCTGCGAGCCCGGCCCGCGCATGGCCAATACCGACTGGTTCCGCATCGATGTCCGCGGCACCTCGTGCCATGGTGCCATGCCCCAGCGCGGTCACGACGCCGTTATGGTTGCCGCCGAGATTGTCAACGCCCTGCAGACCATCGTCTCGCGCGAAATCAGCCCCTACGAGCCGGCCGTCATCACCGTCGGCGAGCTGCATGGCGGAACCGCGCGCAACGTTATCGCCGGCACGGCCTACCTCGCCGGCACAGTGCGCACCTACGGCGATTCGACCCACGAGGAAATGCCGGAGCTCATGCGCCGCATCGTGGAGCATACCGCGGCAGCTCTGGGCGCCGAGGCAGAGCTCACCGACTACACCATCGCCAACTACAAGGTCGAAAACGACGCCGCCTCGAGCGAGCGCTGCCGTCAGGCTGTAATCAAGTGCCTGGGTCCCACCGGTCAAGGCCATTACCGCGGCACGCTTTCGGGCGAGGATTTTTCGGAGTACCTGCGCCGCGTACCGGGCGTGCTCGCCTTTGTAGGTACGCGCAACCCCAAGATTGGCGCCACGTACGCCCAACATTCCTGCTTCTACAAGATCGACGAGACCGTGCTGGCAAAGGGCTCCATGGTGGCCGCCCAGTATGCTATCGACTTTTTGGCCGAGCCCACGCAAGAGGAGCTCGACGGCCCCGCGATTACCGCGGTCGCCGAAACCAACCCCGATCTGGCCGCCAAGTTGCGCTCTGCCAAGGCGACGACCGCCGAGGCTCGCGACGCCATCCATGATGCCCGAACGGCTCGCCATGCCGCGATCAAGGGCATCCACGACGCACGCGCTGCTGCACGCCGTGAGGAGAAGCACGACGAGTAATCGATTCGCTGGCATCTCGCAGTCATAGCCACATCGCGATGTCAAAGCGGGGGCGGACGTTTCGACGCGTCCGCCCCCGCTCATTCTTCAAGCGCTATTTCTACTATTTCTACCCCGTCCCCAAATGGCAGACGGCATGACTACTCGTCCTGAGGTTCCTCGTCGGAGCTTGGCTCGGACGCCGACTCAGGTGCAGGTGCCGGCTCAGGCTCAGGCTCAGGCGCAGGCTCAAGCTCAGATGCCGTCTCAGACTCGGGCGCCGGCTCAGGCTCGGTCGCGGGAGCGGGTGCAGGTGCCGGCTCAGGCTTGGGCTCGGACTCAGGTGCGGGCTCGGCATCCGGAGCGCTGTAACCCGAGGGAGCGGACTTCTTCTCGAAGGGCAATACAAAAGTCAGGACGTCGTCCTTGTCCTCGTCGGCCCACTCGCTTGCATAACGTGCAACCCAATAGCCAACGGCACGGTGCTTGAGCATCTTGCCAAAGACCGTAAGAAATACGGTGACGAAAGCGACCAGCACCAAGAACAGCGCGAGCGTGACGCCACCGCCGGTAACAATTGCCTCAACACCCGTAGGACGATAGTAGTAGCTATACATACCGACAGAGGCAATGGCGCCAAAGACGACCGTCAAGATCCATGTGACAACGTTGGCGACCAGGCCCGTCAAAAACTCGGGAAGGAACGAAGCACAGAACAGCTTGGTCTTGTTGTGCTTAAACGCCGCCCAGACCTTATCGAGCGAAAACGCGCTCTCGACACGCCCGGTCACCGCAAAGTGCATCACGGCGATGTCGGCGAACATCTTAAAGAAGACACCCAGAATCGCCGAGGCAATTAGCGCCAGGACAAGCAGGCCAAGCGAACCAAACAGCGCAGCCTCGAGCGCATAAGAGCCGTAATACGAATACGAGCCCGCGGCGCCAATTACCACGCTCTCCACCAGCGAAAGCACTACACCGATAACGGGAATGGCAGCGATAACCTCGAGCACGACTGAGATAACGCTCGAAAAGACTCCGAGGCCAAACGACGTGGAACGCATCAACGGACGCTCCATGCCGTCATCGATCTTAAGCGACAGGTCGCGACCCCACTCGATGCCAAAACCCGAACCGCATACGCTCGCCACGTAGGCGGCCAAAAAGCCGATCGCGGCTGCAATACCGCCGATAACGGGAATGAACAGCACGAGCACCGACACGACACAGATAAGCGCCGGCAAAAAAGCAATTTGGCATACGCGCTGCAGCACGCCCGGCGTCTTGGTCATGTCCTCAAACGCCTGAGCCGCGCAGCCCTTGGGCACGTTCATGCCAGGTTGAGGGGCAAACTGCTGAGGCTGACCCTGAGGGGCGGAGCCCGCAGCGCCGACATTAGGAGCACCACACACGCCGCAGAACTTGTCGTTATCGCCCATGGGGGCGCCACACTGCGAACAGAACATCGAAATCATCCCTTCGTATCTAGAGCGAATCACCTGGATCGCAAACGATGTCTTTGGCATCATTATCACCCACTGTGAGGACAAATACTCTTAGATGACGTATTTGCAACGCGCGAGGCGCTTTTCGATTGTTTGATGAGTGTGTCCGCGCTAGTTCGTGCCGCGGAAACCCTTGCCGACGATCTCGGAGCTGTCGACAATCGTGATAAAGGCACCCGGATCGACCTCGCGCGCATAGCGGCGCAGTTGCACGGCCTCGCGACGGCTCAGCACGCTCATGATCACCGTCACGCACTTGCCCGAGAAGGCACCGTAGCCGCGACTGATGGTCGCCGTGCGGTTGAGATGCTTGACGATAAACTCCTCGACCTTAAGGGGCTCGGAACAAATGATCGTGCAGACCTTACGAAGATGAATGCTCTCGATGGCCTTGTCGACCACAAGCGTCTTGGCAAACAGGCCGAGCACGCAATACAGACCGATACGCGGACCATACAAAAAGGCCGCGATGGTCACGATGCCGATATCGACCAGCAACAGCGCGCGACCAATCTCGAGTGTGGTACGGCGTTTGAGGATCATAGCGAGGATGTCCGTGCCGCCCGTCGAGGCGCCGATATCAAAGACGATGGCGCTGCCGAGCGCCGGCAGAATCACGGCAAAGCACAGGTCGAGCCACATATCGCCCGTCATCGAGACACTGGTCGGGATAAAGAGCTCGAAAAGCGAAACATAGGCGGACAGCGCAAACGAGGCGAAGACACTCCACAGAATTGCCTTGCGCTCCAAAAAGATAAAGCCCAAGACGACGAGAACCGCGTTGATAATCCACATAAAGACGCCGACGGGCAGGGTCGGGAACAGCGTGGACAGAATAACCGACACGCCCGAGGTGCCGCCAAAAGCAAAGTGATTAGGGGTTTTAAACGCAACGATGGCAAAAGCCGTAAGAATCAGGCCCAGATTGAGCTCGGCGAAAAAGCGCGGGAAGCCTGGCTCCTGGCTACGCTTTTGGCCGGCACGCTCGCCGCGCTCGATATCGGTGCGATCAACCACGCGCTCCATCGGCACCACGGGAGGACGATGTACCTCCTCGGCAGCTCGCGATGCCGCCTCTGCCGCGGCAGCCTCAATCGCCCATGCCTGGCTTTCTGTTTCGTGCTCGTCAGCCATTACGGCAACCCCTCGTTAACAATTTGGAAACAATGCGCCCATTAGGGTAACGCGGAACACGACGATTGCAACCCCTAGTTAGACGAGCGGTATGCCTACATCGGGGACATACAAATAACGGCCGGCCGCACATACATCCGTGCGGCCGGCCGTTTGACGTTTTCGCAGATAAAACCTGCCAAAATAAACATCCCTTTTTGGTAGGTTACTCGTGCTGGTTGGTGCGGTGCTCGTACTCCTCGGGGGTGATGACATCCTCGATGCGCAGGTTGACGCCTGCCACCTCAAGACCGGTCATCGCGGCCAGACGCTCGGTCACGCGCGCCTTAACGTCGTCGAAAATCGCGGGCGCGTAGGCGCCGTACTCGATAATGACGGAAATGTTGACGACCACGCGGTTGTCATCGGTGACCTCGACCGTCACGCCCTTGGTCAGATTCTCGGCACCGAACTGCTCCTGCACAAAGTGCATGAGGTTGCCCTTCATGCCCAGGACGTGCGGTACCTCGCGGGTGGCCATGGCGACGATCTTCTCGATCACACCGTTGGAATAGGTCAGCGAGTCCTCGGACTCGTCCGCTTCCCCATCATCCCCATCCGCATCGTCGGCGGGTTCGGCCTCGACGAGCGCCTCGTCCTCGAGCGTTACGTCCTCGGCCTCGGCGGTGACGGTCTCGTCTACCTCGAGCTCGGTATCGGCCACATCGACCTTCGTGTTAAAAGCCATGGTTCCTCCTTATGCCCACCGCACACGCGGCGGTCGAATACATGCTAGCGGCCGCTAAACAGACGGCCGAAGAAGTTGACGATCCCGTTCTCGCCGTCGCGGATCTGGCCAATCACGGCGCCGATCAGCACAAAGAAAGCGATGACGAGCGTATCCCACAGGCCGAGCGTGAGCACCAGCACGGCGAGCACAAAACCAGCGACGGCTCCAAGCGTGGTGTTGGGATGACGGACGGCATAGCTCCAGATGGCTGCCCCCGTACCCTTGATGAGACCCATGGCCTCATCAAAATCATCGGCGACCGCGTCATGTGACTCGGTACCCTCCACCTTAGGATCGACGACCTCGCCTGCCGGCGCGGCGCTCTGATCGATAGTCAGGCGCGGGGTGCGGACGGTCTTGTCTTGATTGGTATCACTCACCGGAAACCTCCACGGTCTGGACGGTAGTCTTGGACGGCAAAAAACGAACGCGCGCAGTCGTGCCCGGCGTGCCGAGCATAGTGTCGCAGGCCTCCTCGATACGTTGCTGCATCGCGATAGCTTGGGAGGCCACATCCCGGTCGTCGAGCGCGATGGCGTCGACCTTAAAACGGACGTGCGATTCGTCGGAGCCCTGCACGCGCGCCTCGACATGCTCGATCATCACTCGGTCGTCGCGCTCTGCCGCGGTACGAGCACACGAGGAGAGGGCAGCGAGCGTGACCTCGATATTGCGCTCCCCCGCCGGATGCACGCAGGACGGCTCGCGACGAGCAAACATCAGGCGGAAGAAACCCACGAGCACGCCGAGTGCCACGATACCGCCGCACGCCGTAACAACGATGCGAGGCAGCGGATCGCGCATCAACAGCATAAAGCGATAGGTATATGGCCCCCAAAACTGGCAGACTAACGTACCCAGCGCCGCGACGGCGGCGGCAAGATACACGATCGCCAGGGCTCGTTTGAGCACGCGCATGCAGCGCTCCCTTCAAATCTCGATCCACAGAATGCAAAACGATTCGCATCATTATAAAAGAGCCGGGTCCGGTGCCTCATTGCACGCGGATCCGGCTCATCTATTCCACGAGGCTTGCATGCTCGCTTCATTATGCCCAGATATGCACGGCTCAATCCGTGCGGGCCTACTCCTCCTCGAGGGCAGCGATGACCTCGTCGGTCATGTCCATGGTGCTGTAAACATCCTGGACGTCGTCGAGCTCCTCAAGACGGTCGATGAGGCGCTGAACCTTCTTGGCGTCGGCGCCGGAGACCTCGGTCGGGGTGGTCGGGACCATGGTGGTCTCGGAGCCCTTGACCTGGACGCCCTGCTCCTCGAGCGCCTTGGAGACAGCCATGACCTCGTTGGCAGTAGTCCAGACGATCCACTCCTCGCCGGCGTCCTCGTAGTCCTCGCCACCGGCCTCGGCGATGGCCATCATGAACTCATCCTCGTCACCGGCAGCACCGTTGGCGATCATGGTCTCCTTCTTGGCGTTCTCGTCCAGGATCTCCTTGGCGACGACGATCTGGCCCTTGCGCTCAAACTGGAAGGCGACGGAGCCGGAGGAGCCCAGGTTGACATCAGCGTGGGAGAAGGCGGAACGGACATCAGCGGCGGTGCGGTTGCGGTTGTCGGTCAGGCAGTCAACGTAGACGGCGACACCGGCGGGACCGTAGCCCTCGTACACGATGTTCTCGTAGACGGCGGCATCGGCACCCGAACCGAAGGCCTTGTCGATAGCGGACTTGATCTTGTCCTTAGGCATGGACTGAGCCTTGGCCTTGGCAACGGCAGCGGCGAGGCTGGCGTTGTTCTCGGGCAGCGGGTCGCCGCCGAGACGGGCAGCAACGGTGATGTTGCGGCTGAGCTTGGAGAAGAGGGCGGAACGCTTGGCGTCCTGCGCGCCCTTACGATGCTTGGTTGTGGCCCACTTAGAGTGTCCGGACATACGTGTCTCCTATCGGTTTCGACCTAAAGCCCAGCGCAGATGCTCGGGCAATATAAACAAACGTCGTTATGATATACCTACTGGCCTGCGAGATAAACCCCAAAATGAAGGCGTCGTGATGATGCAAGCCTTTGGTGCAAAGTAACCTGACCCCAATGCGCCAAGTTAGGACCAGAGGAAGTCGCTGCGGGTGATCGTGGCACCGATGGCAAAAGGCATGCAGGCGATGACCGGGTACAGGTAGCGCATGTAGGTCGATCCGTTACATGGACCGATCAGGCACACGGCGAGCACGCCCAGCAGCGGTATCCAGATGGCCAGCGCGCGCCACGAATGGCGGCGCAACAGGTAAACCACCACGACGATCATGATCCACACATAGGTTGCCGAGCTCATGGTGAGCGAGATAAACGGGATGCGCTGCACCGCCACGCGGTACAGGTTAATCAGGTGGTCGCACCAGCGCACGACCTTGCTATCGACCGGATGGAAGTCAAAGTACTTGAGGTTATCGGGCTTCGCCATGATCTCGGCACTGCGCGCGGTGCTGTAGACCCACGCATCGCGAGCGCTCGGGTAGAAGTACCCATAGTAGTTATTGATAAGCGCCGAAATATAGCACTCGGGATCCTTCTTAAACATCTGAGCCCATACCTCAAAATAGGCATCGATGTCCTCCTGCGAGGCGTACTCGTTAAAGCAGTTCTTGACGGCATCGGACTTGTCGGGGTTGTAGCGGCGGCCCAGATTCTCGTACTTGAGCACGCGGTCGATCACGGCGCGCTCTTCGTCGGTCACCAAACCGTCGCAGGGCGCCTCCACGATGGTGCCGTCCTCCTTAACCGTAGGATTGACGCCCGAGTTGAGGCCGTCGTGCTTTTGGACGAAACGAGCCGTCTGTTGGAACGGAATCGAGAGGATTTCGCGCTTGGAACCAGGCGTGATATCGTGCGCCGGCATAAAGACCTTGGTGAAGTACATATTAGAGGCAAGGCAGAGCGCGAGCACCGCGAGAACGCCAACCCAGCGGAAACGCGGGATGGCGCCCGAAGGCGCAGCACCAGCCTGCTTGGCTGCACGACGTGCCACATGCACGTCCCATACGCAAAACGCCACCGCGATTACGCATGCCGCCAGGGGAAACACCAAGCCGCCGTTGCGCAGGAACGTGGAACCCATGGCGCCCAGAGCGAGCAGAAGCCAGTCGTGGCGCGCAAAGAGCACGGGGGCTTTCTCGCCCGCTCGCTCGACATTGGCATCACGACGGGGCAAGCCACATGCCACGAGCTTGACGGTCTGTACCAGCAGCACCAAGAACGCGTCGGCAAAGAGCACGTCTTTGGTGAGCAACGCCGCGTAGTTAGAGAACATCGGCATAAACGCAAAGAACAGCAGGATCGCACCGCGAACCGGCAGGCTCACGCCCAGTTTGCGCAGCGACGAAATGGAATAGGCCATGCAGGCGGCCGTGATGACGAACTGAGCACAGGTGTAGATGGCAAGACCTGCGTTAGCGCTGTTGAACAGTGAAAGCCCCAGCTGGACGCACGAACCGATGATAGCCGTGTGCACCACGGGGTGATGCCCGTTGAGCAACACATTGGGATTGAGTAGGCGCAGGTAGTCGCTCGTGCCGTTGGGATAGTTAAACCACTGGCGAATCTGCGCGCCCGTATCTCCCATAAAAAGGCCAGGCAGCGAAGCGATGAGCGTGGGCGCCCAGGCGATCATGAGCACCAGGAAGGGCCCGGCAAAGGGATGGACCGAGAGCACGGCGTGAGTCACACGCCATACACGGCCAAAGTGCGCCTCGGAAAACGGAATGCGCCGAGAGCTCAGCCAATCTAGACACTCAAAGGCAAGGTAGAAGGCAACGACCGCCAAGAGCATCCAGCCCGCGCCGCCAATCCAGGCGCAGATGATGCGGGCTTTGTCGCCAAGGACGATCTCGGCCGAGTCGGTGAGATCGTAGCTGCGGCCGAACACCATGCAGATGGCAAAGAACAGCGACGGCAGAATGATCGATGGACGCCAGGTGTCGCCACGGCCAAAGAACACGTAGCGAAACGGCAAGGTGAGCAGGCAGGCAAGTGCAAGCAGCATGACCGCGTCGGTATGGCCGGCAAACGAGAGGAGCACCTCGTAGCACACGTACAGCATGCCCGAGGCTTTGGGGTCAATCGCCAAGACTGCGTTGCTCGACACCGGGGAGGGATCGATGGAAAACGCCGTGGTCGCCAGCAGGGCGAGCAAAAATGCGATGAGCGTCTGTTTGGCGGGATAGCGCTTAAACCAAACGATGCGGGCGGCGTCACGCGCAGCCGTTGCGGAGAGGTCGGAATCCTTCACAGTCCGAATAGCCTTTCTAGAAACCTGCCGAAAAGGGACAGGTTTATTTTGGCAGGTTTTATCTGGGGAAACGTTACGGTTCTGTCATCGTTGCCCGGCAAAACCACCACCAAGGTGCCTGCCCCTTTGCGGTGGCATGTGGTGGCTAGACGTCGAGGTAGATGCGCTGGGGACGGTCGCGACGAAGGGCAAAGATGATGAGTGCCAGGCCCGCAATCACGAGTGGCAGGCTCAGTAGCTGACCCATGGTGATGACGCCGCCCAGCAGATAGCCCAGCTGGGCATCGGGTACGCGCACAAACTCAACGAGGAAGCGGACGATGCCGTAACCCATCACAAACACACCCATAAACGTACCCTGGGGCAGCAGCGGTTTTTTGCGGCTGAGCACCTGCAGAATGCAGAAGAGCACGATGCCCTCGAGAAATGCCTCGTAGAGTTGGGATGGATGGCGCGGCATATCGCCCGCGGTGCCGCCAAAGATCACGCCCCAGGGCAGATCGGTCGGCTTACCCCATAGCTCACCGTTCACGAAGTTGGCGCAACGTCCCAAGCACAATGCCAGCGGAGCACCGATAACGGCAAGGTCGGCGATGGTCCAGGCATCGAGCTTGTACATACGGCACACGATGATGCCGCCCAAGATGCCGCCGACCAGGCCACCGTGGAAGCTCATGCCGCCCTCGTTGGTGGCAAAGATCTCAAGCGGGTGGGCCCAATAGTAGCCATCACCGTAAAAGACGACGTAGAACAGGCGCGCACCGATAATAAGGCCAAAGACCGCGCCGACCACGACACTCATCAGGTCATCAATCGTGATGTTGAAGCCCCAGCGGCGCTGCGTGCGATACATGACGACTGCCGTAAGCAGGGCGCCGACCACATAGGCCAGACCGTACCAGTAAATCGTGATGGGGCCCGCCGAGATCGCGACGGGGTCAAGCATATGGTAGAGGTCGTTGAGCATATCGATCTCCCTGCTCCCTACATACAAATGCGGCCGCGGGCCTTGTGCTCGCAGCCGCATATCTGGGCGTAACGTCTATGCGGAGCATGTCGTCCGCAGCTTTCGCAGCTTAGAACGGCGCGTACTCGTCGTACAGATCGTCGGTCTCGCCGGAAGCATTGACCTGCTCGACGCGGGTAACGCCGGGCACGTGCTCCTTCAGGATGCGCTCGATACCCATGGACAGAGTCAGTGCACTCATAGGGCAGCCGGCGCAGGCGCCCTGCAGTTCCAGCTTGACGACACCCTCGTCGTCGACGCCCACATACTCCATATCGCCGCCGTCGGCCTGCAGGTTGGGGCGAATCTCTTCAAGAACCTTCTTAAGCAGCTCTTCGTTAACAGCCACAGGGGCTCCTTTCTCACAATAACGCGGGCACGCCCGCGGACAGAAGCTATGTTACTACAGCCATGTACCCGCTCACGAGCCGTCCATGCGCGCAGACGCGACCTTCACGAGTAGTCAATTTGGGACGGGGCTCTTTTGGCTGTTTTGCCGCCAGCTGGCGTTGGCACGCGCTACTGCTGAGCCTGTCCCCCGGTACCAATCTGGACATCGACGATAACCTGGCGGTAGCTGATGCCGCAAGAGTCGAGAATGCGGCGACTGATACGGCCATCATCGGTGTCGGCATACTTATTGTCCAGGTAGACGACCTCGCCCACGCCCACCTGAGCCAGGATCTTGGCGCAGTCGTGGCACGGGAACAGCGTGACGTAGACCGTGGAACCCTCAAGGTCTTTGAGCGAGCCGCGGTAGTTGAGCACGGCGTTGGCCTCGGCATGCACCACGTAGTTGTGCTTATCCTGCAACGGGTCGTCACTCGTGCCCCACGGGAAAAAGTCGTCGTTGAGCGCCGAGGGCGTACCGTTGTAGCCCACCGAAAGGATGCGATGGTTGGTGTTGGCGATGCACGCGCCCACCTGCGTGTTGGGGTCCTTACTGCGGCGCTGCGCGGCGATGGCCACGCTCATAAAGAACTCATCCCAGCTAATAACGTCGCGGCGCTTGCCCGACGCAGTTTGATGAAGATCGTCCGACATGGCAGACACCTCCGTAATCGCAATAGTTTGACCCATTGTAGCAGGTGAAAGGTGGGGCTGTTTCCTCTCCCGCCGGCGTCCTCGGCTTTATGCGCGACGAGGCTTTTGGTTGATGCGGTACAGCTCGGCAAGACCCCGCAGCGTCAGTGCGTCGTCGACCGTCAGGCTGTGGCCGACCAACGCCGCGAGTGCCTCGGCATCGTCGCCGGTGATGACGATGGGCACGCCGCCCTCGCCCGCCGCCTTGGTCGCGCGCATCTCGGCAAGCACCATGTCGAGCATGCCGTCGATGCGGGCTACCTCGCCCAAGACCACGCCCGAGCGCATGGCCTCGCGCGTGTTGCGACCGATCACATGCGTTGGTGCCGAGGGCTCGACCTGCGGCAGGCGCGCCGCAGCGGCCGAAAGCGAGCGGGCGCCAAGTGCCAAGCCCGGCGCGATGACGCCGCCGACAAAGGTTCCGTGCGCATCGATGACCTCGATATTGGTCGTAGTGCCCAGGTCGATCACGATACACGGAGAGCCGTAGACGGCACGGGCCGCCACGGCGTCGGCGATGCGGTCGGGACCGATCTCTGCTGGATCGTCGTAGTGCACGGGCATACCGGTCTTGAGGCCCGGCCCCACGGTGAGCACGCGCCCCGTGCAGATGCGGGAAAGCGCCGCTTTCCACGGGCGCTCGAGTGCCGGCACCACGCAGCTCAGCACTGCGGCTGCGGGAACGAGCGCACCCGGCATGCCCGCATCGGCTGACAGCGCGCCCATGGCCTGCGCGAGCCTCATGCGCGCCTCGTCGGCCGTGATGCTCGACGGCGTGGTGATCTCGCACGTCGCAAGCGGGCATTCCTGCGCCGCGGCCGAATCCTCTGCAAACAGGCCAAAGCGAATGAACGTGTTGCCCACGTCGACCGTCAATATATATGCGCACCCATTAAGCATCGTCGGCGCTCCTTTCGTCTGCCCAGCAGTATATCGCCTCCCTAAACCAGTCATCCCAAAATGACTAGCTTGCGGCTATACTGGTGCGCGGTCGTGCGCGAGCTCACGCGGCGGCCCTTGGTAACCCGACTTCCCGCGCCGTATCCGTAGCGGCGCTCCCGGGGGAAGCGGATATACGCAAAGGAGTTTTATATGAGCAATCCCTCGAACCGCGCTTCGATGCGCGGGCAACTTACGCTGCGCGGCGTCGTCATCGGCGTCCTTGGCTGCGTGATTATCACGGCAAGCTCGGCCTACACTGCCCTCAAGATGGGCGCACTCCCCTGGCCGATCATCTTCGCTGCCGTCATCTCGCTGTTCTTCCTTAAGCTCATGGGCAACGCCAGCCTCAACGAGGCCAACGTCACCCACACCATCATGTCCGCAGGCGCCATGGTCGCCGGCGGTCTGGCGTTTACCATCCCGGGCGCCTGGATGCTGGGCTATGCCGACCAGATCAGTTGGCTCGACATGTTTATCGTGGCACTCGCCGGCACTATCCTGGGCCTACTGGCCACGGCACTCATCCACCGTCACTTTATCGTGGACGCCGCGCTGGAGTTCCCCACCGGCAACGCCGCAGCTCAGACCCTGCGCGCCACCGAGGCCGGCGGCAAGACCGGCAAGCAGCTCTTTGGCTCCATGGCCATCGCAGGCATCTACAGCGTGCTGCGCGACGCTCTGGGCGTGGTGCCCAGCATGCTGTGCACGCTCAATATCCCCGGCGTGACCTTTGCCATCTATAACTCGCCCATGTTGCTGTCCATCGGCTTTTTGGTGGGCTTCGCCCCCGTCGCCTTCTGGTTTGCCGGCGCGCTGCTGGGCAACTTTGGCATCATCGTTGGCGGCACTGCTGCCGGCCTGTTCGATGTTGTGACCGCGCAGGGTATCGTCAAGTCCCTCGGTATGGGCCTTATGATGGGCTTTGGCGTCGCCGTCGTCCTTAAGGACATCCTGCCGCAGGTCGCCGGTATCGTCCGCGGTCTTGCCGCCGACAGCTCCACCGACACCGACGAGCAATCGCTCATCTCGGGCTCGCTTAAGCTCGACGCCGGCATCATCGGCCTGGGCACCGCCGCCATCGCCGTGATCGTTGCCATCGCGCTCGACCTCGGTCCCGTCCCGGCCGTCATCGTCACGCTGTTCACCTTTGTCACCACCATCATGAGTGCGCAGAGCTGCGGCCAGACGGGTATCGACCCTATGGAGATCTTTGGCCTCATCGTCATGCTCATCGTGGCGGCCTTCGCGCAGCTCGCACAGGTCAAGCTGTTCTTTATCGCCGGCATCGTGGCCGTGGCGTGCGGCCTTGCGGGCGACGTCATGAACGACTTTAAGGCCGGAGCCGTACTGGGTACCAACCCGCGTGCACAGTGGGTCGGCCAGGCCATTGGCGGCATCGTGGGCGCCCTGGTCGCTGCCGCCGTCATGGTCGCGCTCGTCACCGCCTATGGTCCGGACGCCTTCGGCCCCGACAAGAGCTTTGTGGCCGCGCAGGCAAGCGTGGTCGCCACCATGGTCTCGGGCATCCCGAGCATGCCGTGGTTTGCGGGCGGTTTTATCGCCGGCATCGTCATGTACTGGCTCGGCATTCCGGCCATGATGATCGGTCTGGGCGTGTACCTGCCGTTCTACATGTCGCTCACGGCCTTCTTGGGCTCCTGCGTCAAGCTCGCCTACGACAAGTGGGCCGCACACCGCGACGCCGAGGCAGGCCTTTCGGACGAGGAGAAGGCTGCCAAGGATGCCGCCTTCCAGGAGCAGGGCCTGGTCGTTGCCAGCGGCCTGCTGGGCGGCGAGTCTATCGTCGGCGTTATCCTGGCGTTTGTCTCCGTGGGCTTAAGCCTGCTGGGATAAGCTGAGCAGCCGCTCGACAGCGACCATATTGCCTACGGCCTGCCCGGTCGGTAGCTTTCGCGGCTACCGACCGGGCTTTTTGATACCAACGCAAAAAAGGCCGACGCGCTGCGTATGACAGCGCGCCGGCCTTATCGGTTAAGCCATCGAAGCGCTCCTGCTATGAACCGAAGTTCGTTGCAGAAACTACGCTCGAAACGCTACATCTGCTTGCGACGACGATCACTCAGCGTCACACCAGCGGCCACGAGGGTGATACCGCCGATGACGAACACCTCGCCCGCAAGAGCGGAGTCATCACCGGTCTGAGCAAGTGCTCCCGACGTGGTCTGCTTCTTGGCAGCAGACGCCTTTGCGGCGGCCTGCGTAACCTGGGGCTTGGCCTGAGGCTTGGCCTGCGGCTCAGCCTTGGGGTGGTACTTGTCGTACTCGGCCTGTGCGGCAGCCAGTGCGTCCTTGGCATCGCCAAATTCGGCCAGCGCGGCGGCATAGACGCCGTTGGCATCAGACAGCTTGGCGTCGGCATCGGCAGCCGCCTGGGAAAGTGGCCTACTCTTGCAAACCGCTCCACATGTCGGCAACGGGCTCCTTATAGCGCGCGTAGGCAGCATCGAGCTTGGGCAGCTGGTTCTTGGGCGTCCAGCCCGCATTGAACTCCGTGGTGCCGGCAGCGAGAGAGGCCTTATCATCAACGTTTTCGAGGTCTGCCTTGAGCTCCTCGGTGGCTGCGAGCTCGGCCCTGGCCTTGACGATCTCGAAATTCGCTTCGACTACTGCCTCGTTTGCTGCGTCGAGCTGCTTTTTGGCCTCGCCAACGCCGGCGTCGGCGGCATCATAAGCTGCCTCGGCGTCGTCAACAGCCTTCTGGGCCGTGACGTAGCGCTGGAATGCCTCGTTCGCTGCGTTGAGCGCGGTCTGCGCGGTCGCGACCTTGCCCTGGGCGTCGGACAGAGCCTGCTGCTTGTTGGAGACTTCCTGCTGAGCATTTGCGAGGGCCGTTGCGGCAGCGGTCTGTGCAGCCTGGGCACGCTCCATCTCAGCCTGAGCGGCGTCGTCGGCCTTCTTGGCGTCATTAAACGCACCCTGCTTGCTCGCAAGATCCGCCTTTGCGGCATCGCGCTTGGCGGTAAGGTCCTTGACCGAAGCGGTTGCATCGCTATAGGCCTTGTTGGCCTTGTCGGACTTCGCCTTGGCGGCATCGAGCGCAGTCTGCGCCTCGGTCTTGCGGGCAGCAGTCCCCTGCGCCTTCTTCTGGCATTCTGAGACCTTTGCGTTGGCGGCATCGAGCGCGGACTGAGCAGCGGCAGCCTCGCTCTTGGCGGCATCAAGGTTCGCCTTCGGCGTCGTGATGTCGATACGCTTCAAATTTGCATCGGCCGTGTCATAGGCGGTCTTGGCCGCAGCGGTTGCAGACTGCGCCTGCTCGCACTCGCCCTTGGCGGTGGTCACGCTCGTATCGGCCGCGGTGAGGGCATCCTGCGCAGCGGTTTGCTTGCTCGTAGCGGCTTGATACGATGTATCGGCAGCGGCGGAAGCCCGTTTTGCCTCGGCAAGCTTATTCTGAAGCTGCTTCAGCTGCTCTTTCTGCTCCTGCGTGCCGCCTGCATTGTAGGCGGAATCGATGTAGTCGTTCAGGAGCTTCTTGAACTCGGAGACAGTGAAATCAGCCTGAGTGTCATCAGCGCTGTAATCGAATATGGTTACCTCGGAATCGGTGTTCTTACCGCTACCTGTTGCAATACCGACGGCGACCGTAGCGGAATCAACGATGTTGAGATAGTGCCCGCACTCCTTGTAGATGCTGTTGTAGTTCTGATAGATGTAATAGGCATCATATCGGTGGCTACCGAGGTCGTCGCCATACTGCGCGACGTACTTATCGAATGCCTCCTTCTCCTGGGTGTAGAGACCGGTGTAGGGCCAGCCTAGGGTGTCCTCAGTCTCGCCGCCGGTATATGCGCCACCACCGCCGGCAAGATTTTCCCCGTTGTCGAAATAGCAGTTCGAGTGTCCCCAGATGTTCGATGAATATGATGCATTAAGGGCGGCTGCCGCAGTCATGCGAAGGCTGACGCTGAGCGCCGACTGGCCGTTCGCCTTGCGGAGGTTGTTCTGGGTGTCGAGGTAGGTCAGGGCGTTGCGCATCTGCTCCAAGGAAAGCGGATTGGTGTCGCGAGACATGTCTTGATCGACGTACTGGTCATACCATTCGGCCTTGTCATCGACACCGGTCAGCATCGATGCGGCTTCCTGGGCATTCTTTTTCTGCGTGGCCGTGAACTGGCTGCCAGTGCTGATATAGGCCATAAAGCCAACGATACCCCGATTGATAACATCTTGGTCAACAGTCATGTTGGCCTTCAGCTGGGCAATCTGCTGGTTAAGCTTCTCGACCTCGGCGTTCGCAGCGTCGCGGGCTTTTCCCGCAGTAGTGACGTCAGCGCTGGCGGCATCGTAGGCATCCTGCTTCTGCTTGCGAACCTCGACGAGTCGGTCGTACTCGGCCTTCTTGTCGCCCTCGGTCTGCTGAGCCTGCTCGTATGCGGCCTTGGCGGTGGTGTACTTGCCGGTCGCATCGCTGAGCTTCGCGTTCGCCTCGTCGTATGCAGTCTGCGCGGAGGTTAAAGCAGTATTAGCGGAGTTGACACGCTCCTGAGCAGCAGGAACGGCAGCCTGGGCATTTTTGAGATCTGACTGTGCGGTAGCGTCGGCAGTAGTCGCGGCGGCAAGGGCGCTCTGCGCGGTAGCAAGCTCGTTGGCAGCGGTTTTCTTAGCAGCCTCGAGCGCCTTCAGATCGACGCCCGTGCCAGAAGTAGCGGCATCGAGCGCAGTCTGCGCCTGATCAAGCTTCTTCTGGGCGTTGTCACGTGCGGCGGTTGCGGTGGCGAGGGCAGCGGCGGTCTGCTGTTTCTTTTTCTGAGCGGACGTCAGAGCAGACTCGGCGTCGCTCTTTGCCTGCTCGGCATTGGAGACAGCCGTCTTAGCGGCATCGAGCTCACCCTCGGCAGTCTTCACATCGGCGTTCGCTGCGTCGAATTTTGCCTGCGCGTCCTCGACGGCCTTCTTGGCGGCCTCGTACCCATCCATGGCCTGGAGCTTGGCCTTGGCGTCATCGAGGGCTTTCTTGGCTTCGTCACGCTTTGTGTTGGCATCCTTGAGCGCCTGGGTCTTTTCATCGACGCTCTTGTTGGCCTGATCGAGCTGGCCGTTCAGGTCGCCCAGCTTCTTTTGCTGTTGCTCGGCCTTGTCGACGGCCGCCTTAAGCTCGTCGATCTTCTCCTGAAGCGCGGCGACTTCTGCCGCGTTCTGCTCGGCCGTGTTGTCGCTCAGGGCCTTTGCAGCATGGTCTCTTTGCTGCTGCGCCTGCTTTTGAGACTGGCCCGCCGCGTCGGCCTTCTTCTGAGCTGCATCGTAAGCGGCCTGAGCGTCCTTGAGCTGCTTTGCCGACTCCTCGGCCAGCTGGGCAGCCGTCTTTACGACCGCCTGGTTACCGGCGACAACGGTATTCTCTACAGAACTACCCCCCCCCTGAACAGAATCGCCGTTATCGGTTGACGGTGCGGCGATTGCCGCCAGCGGCGACATGAGCGGCTGAGCGATGAGGCCCGCCGTCAAAACGGTTGCGACGGCGCGGTTGGCAACGCCCTTGACGTTGACGGCCTTGGCCCTAGGCTCAAAGTGTTGTGGACTGTAGTTTGCCATGGCTTTCTCCCTTTGACACGGATGTATCCATACGCTTCAAAATGTAGGAGCTGATTATTGAATTCTGTTGCGCAACATTGGTCACCGGCGGATTTTTTGAAATTCACGCTCTCGTGCTTCACAATTTCGTCACATTTGAAGGAGCTGGTGCATCATATTTTCGCGGGATGGAATTAAGCCTGTGATTTGCATTTGCTCCCGCGTCATCCGCCCTATCGGATTCCGCATCCAACAGACGCCCCGCCCGCCACGGTGTAGAGTTAGGACAACGGGCGCGTTGCGCGGACCGCGCTGGAACGAGGTGGACATGGAACTCGACAAACAACAGATCAAGCGACTGCGCGAGCGTCATCATCGGCGTCACGGCATCCGCCCCGCTCATAGCGAAGCCATGGAAAACATCACCCGCTTCCTCAAGCGCGCATTCAACATTCGCGAAGGTCGCGCGCCCTACCACGTAATCCGCAAGCGCTTTGTAAACGGGGCACGCCTGACCGGCTCCCACCTATGCATCCTCATCATCGCCATGCTCATCGCGAGCATCGGCCTCGATATCGACTCGGACATCGCCATCGTGGGCGCCATGCTCATCTGCCCGCTCATGGGCTCGGTTCTTGCCATGGCATACGGCATTGCCACGCTCGACCGCGAGATCACCGTCGAGGCCATTGCCAGCCTCGCACTGCAGATGGTCTTTTGCCTGGTCACGTCCACGCTGTATTTTAAGCTCTCGCCCCTTGGCACCACCACGGCCGCCATTATCGACAACTCGACACCCACCGTCTGGGACCTTACCGTCGCACTCGCAGGCGGCTTTGCAGGCGGGCTGGGCAACTCGCGCGATCAGGAGCCTTCGACGCTCATTGCCGGCGTAGCCGTGGCGACCGCGCTCATGCCGCCCCTGTGCGCGGCGGGTTACGGCATCGCCATCGCGAGCGGGTCGCTGTTTCTCTCGGCACTCTACGAGTTTGGCATCAACGTCGTCTTTATCGCGCTGGCGGCCGAAGCCGTGCTGCTTCTTTTGCGCGCGCCACTCAAGCGCGACCTGAACGGCGACGGCATTGTGACCGCCGAGGAAAACGCCGAGGTCAACGAGCTGTCACGCAAAGTGCGCCGCCGCATCATCGTGGGAACGGTCATCTTTGCCATCCCCTGCATCGTTATGACCGCAGGCTCCATTGGATCGGCGCAGGCCGGCGTGCAGGACGGCTACGGCGTCACCGAGACCACGCGCGAGCTTGCCGCGGTGCTGCCGGGCTTTAAAGATTACACCGTCGCCGTCGAGACCTCGGCAACCGAAGGCGACGAGGAGGGCATCGTCGAGCGCGAGATTGTCGCCCATGTGACGACAAGCGAGGCGCTTGGGGCACACGACCGTCGCGTTGCCCGCAAGCTCATCGACCTCAATGTGCCCGAGCTCGATCGCGTTGAGTTCGATGTGAAGTGATGCGGGACGCGAGGCGGGCCCGGCGCGAGCGCGCGCAGCCACGGGGCACAGACGCAGCCAAGCGCAGCGCTACAGCTCGTGCTTGTACACGCGGTAGATGTACTTCTCGGCTTCCATCTCGTAGGTGGCGATGGCCAGACCGTAGCGGTCGTACTCGGCAAAGGTCTTGGCCTGGCCCGATGCCACGAGCATACTATCTGAATCGCCGACGCGCTGTGCACTGCTTACGTAGCCCGAGAACGGCACTGCGACCTGGTCCTCGAGCTCGTAGGTGCGCGCGTTCTCGTCCACCGTAAAGATGCGCCCAAACGAATGCGTTCCCTTGCTGTAGTCGGTCACCACCGCGGCGCCCAGCTGGCCCCAGTCGAACTTGGGATAGCTCTCGGCCGCGCCAAAGTTGTTGTCGTACAGCAGTACCTGGTAGCGACCGGTTGTTACCGTATCGTCGTTTGGCAGATAGGTCACACTGTGCTGGCCCGCATTGAGCGAAAAATCGCCTTGGGCCTGCAGCAACTTGTCCTCAAAGCCCGAACCGGCCCAAAAATCGGACAAGCCCACGGAAGGCTGTAGCAAGGTCATTTGCGCAACATATGTCCAGCAAAAACGGGTGGTAGCCGGTACGACTACCACCCGTTTGTCTTATATCCGGCTCGAAGTAGGCCAACTACTTCTTAATGCCGCGTCCCAGGCGCTCAGCGACCGACGCCACGGCACTCTCGTCGACCGAGCCGCAGCTCACGCAGCCATCGTGGGCGCGCATCTGGCCGGTGACCTCGTCCATCGCGAGCGGCGCCACCTTCTCGAGCTTAAAGCCCTTGCCGGCGCGCATGTTCTCCTTTGCCACGCTGATCATAAGCTTAATACGGTTGAGCTGGTTGACCTCGGACGCACCAGGATCATAGTCCACCGCAACGATGTTGCTCTCGGGATGCTGGCGGCGCAGCTCCTTGATCACGGCCTTTCCCACCACGTGGTTGGGCAGGCACGCGAAGGGCTGCGTGCAGATGATGTTAGGCGCGCCGTGGTCGATCAGGTCGAGCATCTCAGCCGTGAGCAGCCAGCCCTCGCCCATGTTGTTGCACACCGAAAGCACCGTGCGGGCCTTGTCGGCCATGGTGCCGATGCGCTCGGGCGCCTCAAAGCGGCGGGACTTTTCGAGCATCTCCTCCACCGGCGTACGCATCCAGTCCACGAGCTTGATAAGCGCCTGCATGCCTGCACGCGTGGTAGCAGAGCTTCCCAGCTCGTCCTTCTGCAGCTCGGCGTTGCTCATGGAGTACAGGAAGAAGTCGAGCAGGCCCGGCACCACTGCCTCGCAGCCCTCGCGCTCAATGACATCGACCACGTGGTTGTTGGCTGTGGGGTGGAACTTGACCAGAATCTCGCCGACCACACCCACGCGCGGCTTGGTGCCCTCGCCCACGAGCGGCATGGTATCGAACGCGCGGATGGCTTCGCGGCACAGCTTGGTGTAATTATGCCTGTTGAACTTGGGCGCCAGCTTACGGGCGCGCGCCATGTACTCCTCGTAGAGCGCATTGGCGGCACCGGGCGTAGCCTCGTACGGACGGCAACGATAGAGCATCTGCATCATCACGTCGCCAAAGAGCACCGCGTAGACTGCTTGCTTGAGCAGCGCCGGCGTAATCTTAAAGCCAGGGTTGTCCTCGCCGAGCGCCACGGCCGAAAGCGAGATCACCGGGATCTCGGGGTGGCCGCTCTCGCGCAGGGCCTTGCGAATGAGCGCGATGTAGTTGGTGGCACGGCAGCCACCGCCGGTCTGGCTGATAACCACGGCCGTCTTAGACAGGTCGTACCGACCGCTCTCGATGGCCTCCATGATCTGGCCCGTCACCAGGATCGACGGATAGCAGATGTCATTGTTCACATAGCGCAGACCGGCCTCGACGGCATCGTGATCAGTCGAGGGCAGCAGCTCCAGGTTGTAGCCGGCACCACGGAACACCTCTTTGACCAGATCAAAGTGGATCGGCGCCATCTGCGGGCACAGGATGGTGTAGCCCTCGTCGCGCATCTGCTCGGTGAAGGGTACCTTGGGCCACGCGGTCGACGCGCTCTCACGCTGGGCCTCAAACGTGTACTTGCGGCTCGCGAACGCGGGGGCATCCGTGGAGGGCGCCACCGGCGCGGCATCGCCCTGCTCGTAGGCCTCGCCCGCGGCCGTGGCCTCGGCCAAGCGCTCGGCCTCCTGGTCCTTAAGCGCTGCCATGAGCGAGCGGATGCGGATGCGCGCGGCACCCAAGTTGGATACCTCGTCGATCTTGAGCACGGTGTAGATCTTGCCGCTGGCCTCCAGGATCTCCTGCACCTGGTCGGTGGTCAGAGCGTCCAGGCCGCAGCCGAAAGAGTTGAGCTGAATCAGGTCCAGGTCGTTGCGCATCGTCACAAAACGGGCGACGGCGTACAGGCGGCTGTGGTACATCCACTGGTCGACGACGCGAATCGGACGCTCGGGCTTTACCAGATGCGCGAGCGAGTCCTCGGTAAAGACCGCAAAACCAAAGCTCGAGATAAGTTCGGGCAGGGCGTGGTTGATCTCGGGGTCGTTATGGTAGGGGCGGCCGGCGAGCACGATGCCGTGACCGCCGTGGTCCTCGACCCACTTAAGAGCCTCCTCGCCCATAGTCTGGATGTCCTCGTGAAAGCGCGCGTCGGCCTCAAAGGCAGCGTTGACGGCGGCATCGACCTCGGAGCGCGTGATCTTGGGACCGCGCACGCGACCGCGACCGGCCTCAGCATCGGCCACACGGTCGACGGCGAGCACCTGGTACAGACGGCGCTTAAGCTCGGTCTTATCGTGATACGGCACAAACGGGTACAGGAACTCGATGTTCTGCTCGCGAATCTCGTCGATATTGAGCGCCAGCGCCGTGGGGTAGCTCATGACGATGGGGCAGTTATAGCAGTTGCCAGCCGTCGGATCCTCCTTGCGCTCCCAGCGCACGCACGGCATCCAAATGAAGTCGACATCGCGGTCGATGAGGTTCATCACGTGGCCGTGGCTCATCTTGGCCGGATAGCACACGCTCTCGGACGGCATGGACTCGATGCCCGCCTGGTAGGTCTTTTTGCTCGACTGGTCGGACAGCTGCACGCTAAAGCCCAGGCGCGTAAAGAACGCGTGCCAGAAGGGGTAGTTCTCGTACATGTTGAGCGCGCGCGGGATGCCGACGGTGCCGCGCGGGGCCTCGTCGGGGCTCAGCACCTCGCGGTTAAAGAGCAGCTCGTTTTTCTTTTTGAAGAGGTTGGGGGCCTCGGTCTTCTGCTTTTTGTGGCCGGCGCCCTTCTCGCAGCGGTTGCCCGTGATGAAGCGGCGGTGCTTGCCCGTGGCCTCGTCCACGCCGAAGTCGTTGACGGTGAGCAGGCAGTGGTTCTCGCACGCCTTGCAGCGCACGGTCTTGTGCGTGGGAGAGAGGGCCGCCAGCTGCTC
>CAJKZP010000021.1:0-23583 GCA_905204415.1 uncultured Collinsella sp.
CGCGGCGGCCTCCTCGGGCTTCGCGCGCTCGGCACGCAGGGCAGCCAGCTCCTCACGCTCGCGACGGGCCTCTTCCTGAGCCTCGCGGCGGACCTTCTCGGCGCGGAGCTCTTCCAACTCGGCGCGCTCCTCGTCGGACAATGGTTGGGACTCAAGCTCGGCCATAGTACAGCCCTTTCTTTTTAAAAAAAGCCGCCGACACAATGTCAGCGGCTTATCAAATCCAAGGGTGGAGACGAAGGGAGTCGAACCCTCGGCCTCTGCCATGCGACGGCAGCGCTCTCCCAACTGAGCTACGTCCCCAGGACAAGTTGATATTTTACCTACGGCTCGCCAACTGTCAACGCCCAATACCCAGTCTTTTTGGGACGGAGCCGTTTTGACCACCTTCCGAGCAAGCATTCCACTCGATGATCTTCTAATCCCCGTCCCAGGAAATCATCCGCGTGCGTACTACTTTGCGCTGGTGAGGACGCCGGTGGTATCGAAGGCCGGGGTGAAGCTCTCGTCTACCGCGCCGCCCTCTTGCCAAAACATCGTCGTAAAGCCCAGGTCATCGGCATGGTCGAGTACCTGCTCGTACTCCTCGCGCGTCACGGCACGCGCCAGGTCGCCGCCCTGCTCGCGCATGAGCGCATTGGGCGTGTACTGGTTCATGACCGAGATCGGCACATCGCCCACCGTCCGCCACACCAGGTCCAGCACGCGGCATGAATCGTCTGCATGCCCCGGCAGCACCAGATGGCGCACAATCATGCCGCGCTTCATGAGCCCGTCCTCGTCCACCAGCTCTCCCCCGCGGCGCTCGATCTCGCGCGCCATCTGAGCCAGGCCTGACACGGCCACACGTGGGTAGTCCTTTATATGAGAGAGCGACTGCGCAAGCGCCGCATCGGCATATTTAAAGTCGGGGAGCCACACATCAACCAGGTCACCCAAGGCAGCCACGGCGCTCGCGCGCTCATAACCGCTCGTGTTGTAGACGATTGGGATGACCAGCCCGCGTGCCCGTGCCGCGGCAATCGCAGCCGGCAGCAGGTGCGCGTAGTGCGTCGCCGTCACCAGGTTAATATTGTTAGCGCCCTGGTCCTGCAGCTCCAACATAATCTCGACCAAGCGCTCGGGCGAAATCTCAAGCCCAAAATTGCCCGTCGAAATCTCGTGATTCTGGCAATAGACGCATTTGAGCGAGCAGCCGCTAAAGAAGATCGTGCCCGAACCAGCCTCGCCCGAGATAGGCGGCTCCTCCCACATGTGAAGCGCCGCGCGGGCCACCTTGAGCGTGTCGTTGGCACCGCATACGCCGTGCGCGCCCTCTTCACGCGCCGCACCGCAACGGCGCGGACACAAATGGCAGGCGGGCGAAAAAAGTTCGGTCAACGACGTCGGCATAAAAACATGCTCCAAAAGAACGATTCAGCAGCTCAAACGCAAGGGGACCAACCGCACAGACAGCTCGAGCCCAAGGCGCCGTAATCGTCCGACACGATTTTTGTAATGTCAAGACTGGAATCGATAAAGTGCCGCTTTATGATGTAGGTATTCCGCCCCCCGCGGAGCAACTGGGTGAACCGTCGCGTTTATTTAGGGAGCCCACACAGTCGTACCTAGTACAGGTATCCTTCGTTGTTAAGGACGCTGGAACAGTCGATGAGGGCACCCACCTGTTTTAGGTGGGTTCATTTTCGTAACGTGGGGGGTGGTTTTCTTTTGCCGAAAATCGCCATTGCAAATCCCGCCAAGATCCCCAAAAGGCACCAGGCAGAGCCCCACTATCACTCGAATATCTGGTAAGCGCGTGATTATCGCCCCGTGCAATTCCTCACACCCTCCTTGGTCGAGTATCATGGGTCAGCTATACCCTTTGCGGCGTGGCATCCTTTGACCTTTTCCTTCGACGCTTGGCGGTTTATCGATTCATGGCTTCCTCCACGAGCTTCATACCGTACCTATGCGTGGCGGTCATGGCTTTTATCACGACCTTCCTTACGGTGCCCCTGGTCAAGCGCCTGGCAATCAAGCTCGACGCCGTCGACTATCCTTCCAAGCGCCGCATCAACACTAAACCCATCCCGCGCATGGGCGGCACGGCGGTCTTTTTGGGCCTCGTCGTCGCCTGCATTGTGCAGATCCTAGGCACCTGGTACCTGGGCTGGCCACCCGTTTTGGTGCCTCATCCCCTCTTGCACATCAGCTACCCCATACTTGCGCTTTCTTTTACCGTCATCTTTGCGACCGGCGCGATCGACGACGTCTACCAGCTCAAGCCTAAGCAAAAGCTGGCCGGTCAGGTCCTCGCCGCGCTCATCGCCTGCGTTGGCGGCCTGCGCATCGGCGTTATCGTCAACCCGTTTGCCCCCGGCGAGATCATACTCGGCTGGCTCGCCTACCCCATCACCGTGATCTACCTGGTGGCGTTCACCAACATCATCAACCTTATCGACGGCCTCGATGGTCTGGCCACGGGTATCTGCGGCATCGCGTCGTTCACCATGTTTTCGGTCGCCGTGCTCTCGGGCCGCATCGACGCCGCCGCGCTCTCCATCGCGCTCTTTGGCTCGTGCCTCGCCTTCTTGCGCTATAACTTCAACCCCGCGAGTATCTTCTTGGGCGACTCAGGGTCGTTGCTTCTGGGCTTTGCGCTGGGTTCCATCTCGCTGCTCAACGTGAGCCGCACCGCCGCGCTCACCTCGCTCATCATCCCGCTCATCGTGGCCGGGGTGCCCATCATCGACACATTTAGTGCCATCGTTCGCCGCAAGCGCGCCCACATTAGCATTGGGCAGGCCGACAAGGGCCACATCCACCACCGCCTCATTCAAGAGGGCTACAACCAAAAGCAGGCCGTACTGCTCATCTATGCCTGGTGCATTATGCTTTCGGCCGGCGCCGCCGCCATCAACCAGGTCGAGGTCCCCATACGCGTGCTCATCTTTACCGTGCTCGCCATCGGCTCGGCGGCCTTCGCCAAGTGCCTGCACCTGTTTGAGCCCGTGCTGCGCCACCATTACAACAAGCGCACGCACGAAGACGAGTTGGTAACCCCCGACGACCCTGCTTTTAAGCAGGAGGAGCAGGCAGCTGAGGATCGTAAGGAAGAGCGCCACCACAAGCTCTAGGATAAGCTGCCGAGGATGCGCTCAGGCGCCGCCGGCCAAGCGCGGCCGGTCCGCACCCAGTGCGCAAGCTACCCCTCTCCCGCCCCTCGCCTACTTACGCCCCGCCCCTTCAATAAACGCGTTATCATCTTGACCCATGAACATACGTTAGGAGCAATCATGCCAAACGAGAACAGCTACGAAGTCGCGCTGCAAAAGAGCAACGCCATTCGCGAGGGTCTGGCCAAGACGCCCGAGAAGTTCACCATGCTTACCGGCGACCGCCCCACCGGCCGCCTGCACCTGGGCCACTACTTTGGCACCCTCAAGGGCCGCGTGGAGCTGCAGAACATGGGCGCCAAGACCAACGTGCTCATCGCCGACTACCAGGTCATCACCGATCGCGACACCACCGAGCACATCCAGGACAACGTGTACAACATGGTCATGGACTACCTTGCCTGCGGCATCAACCCCGACAAGACCATGATCTACGCGCACTCCGCCGTGCCCGCCGCCAACCAGCTCATGCTGCCGTTCCTGTCGCTGGTCTCCGAGGCCGAGCTGGCGCGCAATCCCACGGTTAAGACCGAGATGGAGGCGTCGGGCCACGAACTCACCGGTCTTTTGCTAACCTACCCGGTGCACCAGGCCTGCGACATCCTGTTCTGCAAGGGCAATGTGGTGCCCGTCGGCCGCGACCAGCTGCCGCACATCGAGCTCACCCGCACCATCGCACGCCGCTTTAACAACCGCTACGGCAAGGTGTTCCCCGAGGTCGACGCGCTGCTGTCCGAGACCCCGCTGTTGCCCGGCTTGGACGGTCGCAAGATGAGCAAGAGCTACGGCAACGCCATCAACATCTCGATGACCGCCGAGGAGACGGCCAAGCGCATCAAGAAGAGCCAGACCGATTCCGAGCGCATGATCACGTTTGATCCCGAGAACCGTCCCGGCGTGTCCGGCCTGCTTTCGACGGCCGCCATCTGCACCGGCCGTTCCGAGGTCGAGATTGCCGAGGAGATTGGCATGGGCGGCTCCGGCCAGCTCAAGAAGTACGTGACCGAGGCCGTCAACGAGTACTTCGCACCGATCCGCGAGCGTCGCCAGCGCTACGAGAACGATCTGGACTATGTGAAGGACGTGCTGCACGAGGGCAACCGTCGCGCCAACGAGATCGCCGAGCAGACCTTGGCCGAGGTTCGGGACGCCATGGGCATGGTGTACTAAACCGATTAGCTGACTTGAGCTTTCGATTGCTTTAGGGCGGGCGCTGCAGCGTCCGCCTTTTTTGGTGCCCGACCGATTCGGCTCCACCCATTGCACTCCCCCGACAAACGGGAACGGGCCCGCCGGCAGTCAGTTGCCAGCGGGCCCGTTCCCGAAGTACACCGTTGAATCGCACAGAGGGGAGGAATGCGAATCAAACTCAACAGGGCAGGCTTTTTCATCGCCTATTGCCTGCTCCGTTGCTGAATACAATATAGTTCACCGTGGTTTACTTTCTAACGGCAACGTACGCCGCCGCACCTTCTCCATAAGTTAGTCCCGGTAAACCTACCAAAAAGGGACAGGTTTATTTTGGTAGGTTTTATCTGGGGAAATGTCAGCGATAACGGCGTTCCACCACGATGGGTACAGGCACCTTTGCGGTGGTTTTGACCACGGCAGAACTATTAGAGTCCGGCAGGCCAGCGACAGGCGCCCAGATCGACGTGCATGGGATTGGTAAACGTCACGCCCTCCCCCATTAAGAGCTCACGCTGAGCATCGGGGCCGCCAAAGGCAAAGCCCTCGCAGATACGACCGTCGGCAAACACCACGCGATGACAGGGAATTTCGCCAGGGCGTGGGTTGCTATGCAGCGCATAGCCCACATAGCGCGCGCTCCGCGGACGACCGGCGAGCAGCGCCACCTGGCCATACGTGGCGACCATCCCCTCGGGAATCTGCTCGACCACCTCGTACACCCGCTCAAAAAAGCCCTCAGACGCCATTGCTCGCTCCCTTCCATCCGGAAAAGCATAAACCACCACAAAGGTGCCTGTCCCCTTTGTGGTGGTTTATGGCAAGTCGGTTAGTTGGCGGGTTGGAAGAAGGCTACGGCTACGGCACCGGGGCCTACGTGGGTGCCGATGGTGGCGCCGATGGTGTGAACGGGCAGTTCGCCCTCGGCATGGCCAGCCCACAGCGCCGCGCTGTCCTCGATATACTTCTTGAGCACCGCATCCGAAAGACCCGTATAGCCGAGCGCCAGCGGCATGGAGAAGTCGACGCCGCCCGCCTGCTCGACCTTCTGGTTCAACAGGTTTCGACCGTTTTTGGAACCGCGCGCCTTGCCCAGCTGCACGATGAGGCCGTCCTCGGCGGCCACGACCGGCTTCACGTTGAGCAGCGTACCCACGGCGCCGGCCGCAGCAGACAGACGACCGCCACGCACCAGATACTCCAGCGTCTCGAGCAGGCCGATAACCACCACGCGGTCGCGCACGGCCTCGACAGCCGCCGCGATCTGGGCCGCACTACGGCCCTCATCCACCAGGCGCAGCGCATACTCGACCAGCACGCGCTCTCCCAAGGTCACGTTATTGCTGTCCACGACGAACACGTCGCCGCCCGGCGCCTCGGCAAGTGCGGTACGGGCGCTCTGATTGGTGCCCGAAAGCTTGGCGCCCACGGTAATAATCACGGCCTCGTCGCCGGCCTCACGCGCCTCGGCAATCGCCTGCGAAAACGCGTACGGGTTGACCTGGCCGGTCTTGGGCAGCTCATCGCGCTCCACGAGCATCTCGTAAAAGCGCTGGTGATCGATGTCGACGCCATCCATGTACACATCGGTGCCAAAGGTGACGGACAGCGGCAGAACACGCAGAGCGGGGTGCTCCGCCGGCGACATATCGCTTGCGGAATCGGTAATAATGCGGACGGACATAACAAATCCTTTCTTGCGCAGGTCTCGCGCGGGGAATTTAGACAGCATTGCCCCGGTACGGTATACGCGCTCAAACGGGACTATGCAGTTGTTAATGGGAAGCAAATGCCTTGGCGGCCTTAGATCTCGCGCAGGGTGTTGAGAATCGTACGCAGCGACGCATACATCTGCTCGCGCTGCTCCACGCCCATGGCCTTACCGGTGGTGTCGAGCACGTCGTGGATGATACGGTCGGCCTCGTTCATGCTCTCGCCACCCAGCGTGGTCAGGCGAACCGGTGCGCGGTACTTGACGGCAGCATCGCCCGAGTCATCAACCTCGACAAAGCCGCCCTCCTCCAGGTGCGCCAGCGTGCGCGAAACGGCAGCGCGCGTCACGCCGGCCACGCGAGCCAGATCGGCGCCGGTCATGCCGTCCTTGCTGCGCTCCAGGTAGTACAGGCACATAACGTCGGAGCCCTTGAGGCCCAGCCTTGCGCCCTCGGACGTCTTGATACGCTGAATCTCCTTGTACAGCCCGCTAATCAGTCCGACAAAATCCTCGAAACGTGTCTCGTCGTTCTGCTGCATGGGAGACGACCGCCTTTCGCTTGCATGATGCTAACGGGTAAACATCTTAGCCGTACTCAGCGACTGCCGCCTCCACGCGACCCAATTGTTAACCCATCAACATAAAAACCACCACAAAGGGGACAGGCACCTTTGTGGTGGTCTGGGGCATCAATAGGTTCTAGGCGCCGCTACAGCTCCACGCAGGGATTGTCGCGGGTCACAAGCGTCTTAACGACAACCGTCGCTCCCAGATAGCGCTCGAGCAGCTCGGCCAAGCGATCGATGGCGGCCTGGCAATCCCCCATCCGCTCGGGCTCCACGCACTCAATCGCCAGAAATGCGTCCGCCGAATCGTCGGACAGCGCCGTGCGAACGCCATCGCGCCAGTTCCAGCAACGGCACACGGCGCCCGCATCATCGATATAAGCAAGCTCACCGGGCAGCGTCGGATCATCCGCCTCCTCGCCAAGTGGCAAGAACGCGTCGCCGCCGTCGGTCACCTTCAAGCGAAGGTCTCCCTCAATCGCATGCAGATCCTCGCCTCCCACGGGCAGCGCGTAGGTCAGCGACACCGTGTTATAGATGTCCACCGCGGGCGTAATGTGGCCCACCGGCTTGCCTTTGAGCACGCGTTTGAGCAAGTTCTCGATCGAGCAGCGGGCGCCCTTTTTAGTCTTGAACAGCCGGTACGCGTCACGCCAAGCCTTCACCGGCGCGTTCTCGCTGATGGTATCGCTCGTCAGGTGACGCTCCGCTTCGATATTGGCGCGGTCGAGCAACGCGGCAATGGCATCCACGTCCTCCTGGGGAATCTGAGCCGCGGGCTTCATGCCCTTTATGACCACGACGCCGACCGCCGCCTGTGGAAACAGCTCCCAAAACGAATTCTCGGCAACAAAGCCCTTCATACGCTCTCCCTTCATTGTGCGCGCCCGTGTGAGGGCGCCTAAACAAAAAGCGCCCTCACAGCGGCCACCTTCAAAGTCCTACGGTGCCGCCACAAGAGCGCTTGCGCTGCCCCCATCCGGAGAAGGGGGCGATATGTCAGGCGTATTGTAACCTGAGTCATCCGCCCAAGCAAAACCACCACAAAGGTAACTGTCCCCTTTGTGGTGGTTATGGACTTGCGGCGACGCTAGTGGCGGAGTCCCAGCAAGCCGCGGCCGCGATGACGGGCCTCGGCGGACACCTGGGCGTGCGGGCCGGCGGCCTTGACGGAATCGGGAAGGTGCGAGTACTTCTTCTCGAAGTTCTCCTCGAACATCACCGCCAGGTTGTGCGCTGCCTCGTCGTAGCGCGCGGTGCTCTGCCAGTACTGGCGCGGCACCAGGATGCCGTCGGGCACACCGTGGCACGTAGTGGGAATGTCGACATTAAAGATATCGTCGTGCACAAACTCGCTGTCCTCGATGGTACCGTCGAGGGCGCGAGCGACCAGGGCGCGCGTGTAGGCCAGCTCGATGCGATGGCCCACGCCATAACCGCCGCCAATCCAACCGGTGTTGACCAGGTAGACGCGCGTGCGGCCGTCGGCGATGCGCTCGCCGAGCATCTTAGCGTAGACCATGGGGTCGAGCGGCATAAACGGCTCGCCAAACAGCGAGGAGAACGTGGGCGTGGGCTCGGTGACGCCAACCTCGGTGCCGGGGATCTTGGCCGTAAAGCCCGTCACAAAGTGATACATGGCGGCGTCGGCCGTCAGGCGCGAGATAGGCGGCAGCGCGCCAAAGGCATCGCAGGTCAGGAACAGCACGACGCTGGGAGTGGTGCCCATGCCCTTGGTCCACGCGTTGGGGATATGCTCGACGGGATAGGCCACGCGCGTGTTGTGCGTGATCGAGATGTCGTCGTAGTTGGGCTTGCGGTTCTCGTCGAGCACCACGTTTTCGCAAATGGCGCCAAAACGGACGGCGTTGAAGATCTCGGGCTCGTGGAAGGCGTCCAGGCCCTCGCATTTGGCGTAGCAGCCACCCTCGATGTTGAAGATGCCCATGTCGGACCAACCGTGCTCGTCGTCGCCGATCAGCAGGCGCGTGGGATTGGCCGAAAGCGTGGTCTTGCCGGTGCCGGACAGGCCAAAGAACACGGCGGTCTCGTGCGTGACGGGATCCATGCTGGCCGAGCAATGCATGGGCAGCACGTCGTCCTCGACAGGCAGCAGGTAGTTCATGACACTGAAGATGGACTTTTTGATTTCGCCGGAGTAGCCGGTACCCGCGACCAAAATCACGCGCTCCTGGAAGTTGATGACCACGGCGGCGCTGGAGTTGAGGCCCTTGATGGCGGGATCGCACTGGTAACCGGGCGCTGCGAGCACGCAGAAGTCGGGTTCGCCGGTGCGCGCGATTTCGCGGGCAAGCGGGCGGGCGAGCATCTGCTTAATAAAGAGTGCCTGGCTGGCACGCTCGCAGGCAACGAGCAGGCGACGCGTGTGGTTGCGGTCGGCGCCCGCCATGCCGCGGGTGACGAACACGTCGCGCTCGTTGAGATAGTCGACGATGCCGGCCTTGATGGCCTCATAGCTCTCGACGGACAGCGGGCGGTTGACCGCGCCCCAGGCGATTTTGTCGTGCACGTCGGGCGTGTCGACGATAAAGCGGTCGTTGGGCGAACGGCCAGTGCGCTCCCCTGTCTCGATCACCAGCGCGCCGTTGGATGCCATGCGGCCTTCTTCGCGGCGGATGGCGTGCTCGACGAGCTCCGCGGCGGGTAGATCAACCAGCAGGCGGGGCTGATTCTCGGCGGGATCTTCGACCAGCGTAATACCAAAGTTGGACAGAACTTCTGCAGGGGTAACACCAGGCATGGGGCCTCCTTTAAAAACGCGGCACGTGGACGCGGCGCGCACTTTACTCACGTAAAGCCCGTTGTACCCGATATGCAAAAACGTTTTTGCGGCAACGGCGAAGCGCCCGCCCAACGGTCAAAAATCGCAGGCAAGCGGCCCAGTCATCGGGGACGTTCTTAAACGACTAGTCGTTGGGGACACTCTTGAACAGGCAACAACCAAGGAGTGTCCCTAGATGCCGGCACTTAGGGACGTTCCCAAAGTGCCGGCACATAAGGAACGTCCCTAAGTGCCGACTACAGCGGCAGGCCTTGGCCGAGCATGGCGATGACGCTCATGAGGACCAGCATGCCGGCGGCGTAGGGCAGCACTGTACCCAGGAGTTCGGCGTCCTTACCGCGCACGTGCACGGCGGCAAGGCCAATCGCGAGCGTTTGCGGCGAGATCATCTTGCCGGCGGCGACACGCAGGGCGTTCAGCGCGACCATCCAGTAGTCGCTCACGCCCAGCGCCGAAGCGGCCTGGCTCTGGATGGGGCCAAACAGCATGCCCGAGGACGTGCCCGAACCGGTCACGAACGCACCGACGGCACCGATCCACGGGGCCAGAATCGGGTACAGGCCACCTGCGACCGCAATGCAGAACGCGCTGATCGAAGAGATCATGCCTGCATAGCCCATCACCTTGGCGCAGCCCAGCACCGAAAGCATCGTGATTACCGTCGGCATCATCTGCTTGACGGTCGCGGCCAGCACCTCGCCCATCATGCGCGGCGAAGCGCCCTGAATGGCGCCACCGACAAACGCAGCCATGAAAATCCAAACACCCGGCGTGTTGATCCACGAAAACGTAAGCGTGCCGGGGTTCTCGCCGCAATATACCTGCACGTGACTCGCAAAGGGCGCAAGCGCGGCGTGCACGGCGGGCACCAGGTTGGACGTACCCAACAGCAGTACAAAAATCAGGATGAAACACGACCAGGCAGAAAGCGCCGACTTAGCAGTGAGCTGCTCACCGGCCTCGATATTCATGTGAAAGCGCGCGTCCAGGTGACCGGACTTCTCGGCGCGCATGGCAAGCGCGGCGGTCACCGCGAGCGACACGATGGAGCCCACGACCACGGCAAGCTCGGGGCCCACAAACATAGCGACGACCAGGGCAGCGCCGACAAAGGACGCGCCAGAGAGCAGCGCGATACCGGCCACGCCGTGCAGGCGCTCGCCTACGCTCGCAACATCGCCTTGATCGTCGGCCACGCGGCCCGCAACCAACACGATGAGCAGCGGCATAACCACAAAGAACGGTGCGAGCTGCACCAGCTGAACGGTCGCCAGGTGCAGGGAATCCAGACCCACCAGGTCGGCAACGGACACCGTGGGGATGCCGATGGAGCCGTAGGGCGTGGGCACGCCGTTGGCCAGCAGGCAGATCAGCACGGCAGGCACGGCCTCAAAACCAAGGCCCGCGAGCATGCCGGCGGGAATGGCAACAGCGGTACCAAAGCCAGCCATGCCCTCCATAAAGCCGCCGAAGCACCACGCCACGAGCAGCGCCAGCAGACGACGATCGCTGCTGATGGAGGTGATCATGCTGCCGATCACGCCCATGGCGCCCGTGCGAACGCACAGGTTATACGTGAACACCGCGGCAATAATTACGAGCACGATGGGCCACAGGGCCATCAAAAAGCCCTCGAGCGAGGCTGTGGCTATCTGCGCCATCGGCAGGTGCCACCATGCGAAGGCAAGCACGCACGAAAGGACAAACGATCCGATAGCGGCTTTCCAGGCGGGCCATTTAAAGCACAGCAGCATCACGACAAGCCAGATGATCGGCACAAGAGCCAGCAAGGATGCGGCGACGTCCATAGGTAAAAGCTCCTTGGTACCGCGCAAGCGGCATCGGGGGGTCACAAAACTTCAACATGATACCGCACGTTTACCGACAAATTACAGCCGCCCGCCGAAATTATTGAACAATCCGTTCAAAAACACGAGCAAACGCCGCCGCGTCTATACTAGAGCGCAGTAATAGAAAGGATTCCGCTTTGAGCATCACGCCCCTCGATAGCATCCGCCGCGCCATCGCCCGCCGCAATGGCGTCGCCGACCCCGCCGTAGCGAGCAGCGGCACCGCAAAGGCCCAAGGCGGACGCATCGAGAACGGCCTCTTCCCCGCATCGCATACCGCCGAGGAGCTCGCACGAATCCAAGAGCTAAGCCAGCGTAACGCCGGCGGTCCCGACAGCAACCAGGCCACACGCCGTCGCCGCGAGCGCGATCGCCAGCCCGGCCCCATCCACCGCATGGTCAATGCCTGGTGGAACCGCCTGCTCGGAGCCGTCTACGGCGGCGGCTTCTCCACGCAAGAAGCCGAGTACGAAGATCATGCCACCCGTCGCGACTACCTTTGGAATACCCTGGGCACCGCCGTATGGGGCATGGCGTTTCCTCTGCTCACCATCGTGTCCACGCAGCTCGTGGGCGCCGAGGAAGCCGGCAAGTTCTCCATTGCGTTTGTCACCGGCACGCTCATCATGATCGCGTGCAACTACGGCGTGCGCAATTTTCAGGTCTCGGATATCGACGAGAAGACGTCCTTTGCCTCCTACCAGCTCAATCGCTGGCTTTGCGGAGCGATCGCGCTGGCCTGCGGCCTTGCATACAGCAGCGCCCGCGGCTACGACGCGCACATGGCGACGATCGGCCTGGGCGTCTACCTGTATAAGGTGATCGACGGCGTCGCCGACGTATACGAGGGCCGCCTGCAGCAGGCCGATAAACTCTACCTGGCCGGCATGAGCCAAACGCTACGCTCCGTCGGCGTCATCGCGGTCTTTAGCGTGGCGCTGTTCCTTACGCGCAGCATGCCCATCGCGGCGATGGCCATGGGTGTCACCGCTATCGCCTCGCTCATGCTGGTCACCGCGCCGCTCGCTCTGCTCGAGACCGAAAAATCGCGCCACGTGAGTCTGCGCGAGGTCGGCCACCTGTTTGTCCAGTGCGCCCCGCTCTTTGGCGCGCTCTTTTTATTCAACCTTATCGAGAGCATGCCCAAGTTTGTGATGGAAGGCACGCTGGCCTACAAATACCAGCTGTACTTTAATGCCCTGTTCTTTCCAGCGCAGGCTATTTTGCTGAGCATCGGATTTGTCTATAAACCGCAGCTCCTGCGTCTGTCGAGCATTTGGGCGAACCCGCGCAAACGCCGCCGTTTTGACTTGATTATTATTGCCGTTATGGCACTAATCGTGGCCATCACCGGCGTGTGCGCCGCATTTATGGCCGGTCCCGGCATTCCCCTCATGAGCTTTATGTACGGCCTCAACTTTGAGCGCTACCGCACATTGGCACTGCTGATGGTCGTCGCCGGCGGTGTAACCGCGGCCATCGACTTTATCTATGCCATCATCACGGTGCTGCGCCACGCTGGAGACGTCACCAAGATCTACCTAATCTGCTTTGCCGTGAGCGTAGTGCTCCCGGTGATCCTGATCAACCTGCTTGGCCTGATGGGTGCCGTCGTAAGCTACCTGGCTATCATGGCCCTACTGCTGGTGCTGTTGATTGTCGAATACGCCCACATCCGCCAGCGCATAGAACGAGCCCGCAACCCGTACGGCGCCTAATTAGCTGCCCCCGGTCACCGGAATTTGCGATGGAATCACCCCGGCCGGGGTCTCGTTGCGGACAATATGCATCACGCAAACCTAAGTGAGTAGACTTTTACCGAATCCCCGATCACACCGACAAAGCACAAGTCTGTGACCTGCGGTTTTATTGAGGCAAATATGTTGAGTGCTCGGCATTTCCAAAAAAGTCTACTCACTTAGCCAGCGGGCGGCCAAATGATTATTTAATCCCCGTCCCAGAAAAATCAATTAGCGGGCAGAAGGGCAAAAGTAGTCAAAAAGGCCCCGTCCCAAATTAGCTACCCTTTGCAGCGATTATTCGCCCGGGTTGATGTTCGCATAAAACTCCGCCCCGTCATCCAGACGCAGGATCCCGACGCGGCCGAACTCGGAACCGGTGGCCGCCGCGCAGTCGATATCGATGCGATCGGGCACACCGGCGGTATCCTCGCCACCCAAGCGCACCATTTGCCCGCGGCCCGACTCCTCATCGAGCCCTGCCAGGCCGCCAACCTCGCAATAGCGCCCCAGCGACACCGTGGGCGTGTGGCCGCTCACCACGACCGGACCCTTGCCCTCGGCAGAAAGCAGCCCCGTCGGGGCATCCCAATAGCCATGGCGAATCCAGAGCAAGTCATCGGACGACTGCACGGCGAGCATTTGCTGCAGCAGCTCGCGATCGGCATCGACCGCCCCCCTGCCGTCGCCGCAATCGACGCCATGCTCAAGCAAAAACGCGCGCGCCGCCTCGGTCTGAATACCGGCGTGCACCAGCAGGTACGGCCGCTCGACAGTCTCTGTCACCGCATAGAGCGGCAGGGCAGCAGCCCAACGCACTAGCTCCTCGTATGCCTCAAACTCCATTTCGTTGAGCTGCTGGCGCGTGGTCCAACCGCCGTTGATATCCCAGGTCTCGGCATCGAGCGGGTCCTGGCCAATGATCGCGTCGAGCATAATCTGCTCGTGGTTGCCCTTAAGCACGCGAGCGTTGGGCAGCGACCGCACCAAGTTGATGACACCGACCGGATCGGGACCGCGGTCGATCATGTCGCCCAGCACATATAGCGTGTCGTCGGACGTCAGCGAGATCTTGGAAAGGGCCTCGTCCAGTGCGTGCACGTGCCCGTGAGCATCAGATGTCACATAGATCGCCATGGAACGCCTTTCCCTGCATTACGGCCGAAGCCCGATGCCACGACTAAAACTTCAAGTTGAACTTAAACGTTACCCATTGTACTCCGTTGCAATAACGGTGGAAAGTGCCACCACAGCCAACGGCCACAAGCGGCCGCCCGCACGCTCCGGAAATACCGCGCCATCATCATCAACGCTCCACCCAGCACCACCCCCCCGCCCCGGCCTCGTGTCGATAATGCGAACGCCCGCGGCTCGGCCCCATAAACCCACCACCTTTGGGTACAAATAACCACAGATAATTGACCGTGCCACGCAAACCACCCAGAAGCGGACACTATCCATGAACCAGATACTTCTCTTTATCGGCCTCGTCATCATTTTGTGCCTGACCATCAAACCCGTCGGCAAAAAGCTCCCCTTCCCCACCCTGCTCATCTTTATCGCGCTGGGCATGCTGCTGGGCGTCAACGGCCCCGCGCACATCGACTTTAGCGACTACGCGCTTACCGAAACCGTCTGCAGCACGGCGCTGCTGTTCATCATGTTCTACGGCGGCTTTAACACCAACATCGACCGTGCCAAGCCCGTCGCCGCGCCCGCGGTACTGCTGAGCACGCTCGGCGTCGTCATCACCGCCGGCATCACGGGCGCCTTTGCGCACTTCGCGCTGGGCTTCGACTGGATAGGCGGCCTGCTGCTAGGCTCGGTCGTGGCGTCGACCGATGCGGCGAGCGTCTTTAGCGTGCTGCGCGAGCACAGCCTGTCACTAAAGGGCGGCACCGACTCGCTGCTCGAGGTCGAATCAGGCTCCAACGACCCCGTCGCCTACATGCTCACCGCGGTGCTCGCGACCCTCGCGGCGGGCGGCAACATCGACATTCCCGTGTTGCTGGCCAAGCAGATCATCCTGGGCGTGGGGCTGGGCCTTGCCATCGGCTGGACATCCAGCCGCCTGATTGAACGCGCACATGCAACGGCCGAGGGCGCGCAGACCATCTTCTTGTTCGCCGTGGCGATCGTGGCCTACGCGCTGCCGAGCTACCTGGGCGGCAACGGCTTTTTGGCCGTATACCTGGCAGGTATTGTTCTGGGCGCGAGCGACATCACCGGCAAGGTCGAAATGGCACACTTCTTCGATACCCTCACCGAGATGGCCGAGATGACTATCTTCTTCTTGCTCGGTCTGCTCGTGACGCCCGCACGCCTGCCGCAAATGCTGCTACCGGGCCTGGCACTCATGGCGTTTATGCTCTTTGTGAGCCGCCCCATCGCCGTGGGCCTGCTGTTGGCGCCCTTTAAGACTAACCCTCGCCAGGTTGCGCTCGTAAGCTGGGCGGGTCTGCGCGGTGCCGCTTCGGTCGTGTTTAGCCTCTTTGCCGTGGTGGTCGGTGTTCCCGGTGGTCACGACCTGTTTGACCTGGTGTTTGTGATCGCCGTGTCGAGCATTGTGGTGCAGGGCTCGCTGCTGCCGGCGGTGGCGAAGAAACTCGATATGATCGACGCGGAAGGCGACGTGCGCCGCACGTTTAACGACTACCGCGACGAGGACGGCATGTCTTTCGTTAAGCTCAAGGTGGGTGTAGGGCATCCGTTTGCGGGGCGCTCGCTCGCGGACATTGGCAGTGCGACGGACATGCTCGTAGTCCTGGTGCTGCGCGACGGCGCGCACCCGGTGCTGCCCAACGGCGATACCGTGATCGAAGAAGGCGACCTTCTGGTTATGGCCGCGCCGACGTTTGAAGAGCGTGCCGAGGTTACGCTGCGCGAGGTCACCGTGACACCCCACGGTCGCCTGGCAGGACTGCGCCTGCGCGATGTGCCACAAGGCAAGCACCCCTTTATCGTGGTAATGCTCAAGCGCGACGGCCAAACGATCATCCCCGACGGCAACACCCTCATATACGCCGGCGACGAAGCCGTCATCGCCACGCTAGCGTCGTAGCCATCCCCACCCATAAGTTGCGGTGAAATAGGGACTGAATAGGCCTTCTAGCAGCCCAAACAGTCCCCATTTCACCGCATCTTATTGAAGGGATGGGGTTGAAGTTCAATCGCGGCTACCATTCCTCGTCTGCGCCGTAGTCATCGTCCGCGTCACCATCGACGGCAAAGTCGCAGAGGTCGAGGCCTTCGCGTTCGGCTCGGGCTAGGAGCTCTTGGGGCGACTCGTCCTCGATATCCATCACGTCGAGCATGGCGGCCGGAAAACCCACGCCCGCCGCACTCCCCGCGCGGTCGAGCAGACTCTCGCGCAGTTGGTCTACATCAACTTCGATTTTCATGGTGAAACCCCCTATCGGCAATCGCGACCGAACAAACCGCATGCCCCAAATGAGGTGCAATAAATCCCAGATACCGCCATAATAAAACAATGAACATCAGGGAGGTTGCGGACGATGGATAAGCTCGATGCCATGACGGAACAAGTCAGGGACTTTTGTGATGCACGCGACTGGCGCAAGTATCACACGCCAAAAGAGCTCGCCATCGGCATGGCAACTGAGTCCTCCGAGCTCCTTCAGCTCTTTCGTTTTATGAGCGACGAGCGCATTGCAGAAATGTTCGAAGACACCGAGCAACGACAAGCCATCGAAGACGAAGTCGCAGACACGCTCCTTTTCCTTCTGCGTTTCGCAGATTTAAATGAAATCGACCTGCCAGCGGCGCTTTCGTCCAAGCTCAAGCGCAATGGCGAGCGCTACCCCGTCGACGCATCATCTAATGAATACAGAAAGGCGGACCATCATGAGTAATGAGTTCGCCCTTCGGCAATACACGCTTCCCCTGCCCCAGCCCTTTGAGACAAGCGAATCTCTTCAGGACTTTGGCACGCCAAAGCCTGGAGCCCATCATGACGAGAGTTGGCCCGTCCTTTACATTCTCACCAACAGCAGAAACAAGACGGCATACATCGGCCAAACAACCAACTACCAGCGCCGTATGAAACAACACGCTGCAAACGTGGACAAGGACTTCGACCGGACCCTTCTGATCGACAATCCCACCTTCAACCAATCCGCAACGTTCGAGTTCGAGAATCGACTTATTGAGCTGTTCTGTGCCGACGAAAAATACCAGGTCACCAATGCCAACAACGGCTATGCCCAATTCGATTATTTTGAGCGGCCTCAGTATCGCCAGAGGTTCCGAGACCTCTGGACAAAGCTTCGCGAAGAAAACTACGCGATTCATCCGATTGAAGAGCTCGAGAACTCCGATCTGTTCAAGTTCTCGCCTTTCAAGACGCTTACGCCCGACCAATACGAAACGATCGAGACGATTTATAAACGTCTCGAACAGGAGCATGAAGACGCAAAACATGGCGGCTCAAAAAGAGAACGTATAACCGTCGTGAATGGCGCGCCGGGAACAGGTAAAACAATCCTCGCCATCAGTCTCATGTTCAAAATCAAAAATGAGCCGAACCTTTCCGGTCTGCGGGTCGGTTTTGTCACCCCCATGGATTCCCTGAAGAAGACCCTCAGGAAACTCACGCACTTCCTTCCAGTGCTAAAGCCTGGCGATATCTTGAGCCCCAGTGACGTAACCAAAAATGATCGTTATGACATCCTACTTGTCGATGAAGCACATCGACTGGGTAATTATCTAAGCATGGGCTCCGGCATCAAGGCCTTCTATAGCACCTGCGATCGTCTCGGCCTTCCGCATACGAGCAACCAAGTTGACTGGATATTCAAATGCTGCGACAAGGCATATCTGTTTTATGACCCCAAGCAGCAAGTCAGGGCATCCGGCCTCAATCGAGACGGTCTTGAGCAACGACTCAACCAACTCGAAGAAGCAGGAATCGAGACCGAAGAATTCAACTTGAGCACCCAAATGCGTGTGCGTGGCGGCGATGAGTACCTCGATTTTGTCTACGACCTGCTTGATAACAAAGCGTACATGCATGCCGGCATGAAGTTTGATGAGCTCTTTGCCTCTCGGCCTTACGACTCGCAAGCCGGCGATCCTGACAGTGATATCCCCAGGTACCAGTTTGGCATCGTCGACCGATTTGAGGATTTCTGTTCTCTGCAGCAAGCCAAGGAAGAAGAAGTTGGTCTATCCCGCATGACGGCAGGTTTTGCGTGGAAGTGGGAAACGAAGAATAACAAAGACGCGTTCGATATCGTCATTGAGGGCATCCCTAAACGTTGGAACTCGAGTCAAAAGGATTGGGTTAACTCCCCCAACGCCGTCAACGAAGTCGGATGTATCCACACAGTGCAGGGCTACGACCTCAATTACGGATTCGTAATTCTGGGTCCCGACATTTACTACGACAACGACAAAGGGGGCGTCTGCGTTAACAAGGCAAACTTCAAAGATACCGTCGCAAAGAAAAAGGCAAGCGACGACGACCTACGAAAGATTATCGTCAACGCCTACTACGTTCTCATGACGCGCGGCATGCTGGGAACGTTTCTTTATGTATGCGACCCAGCGCTCAAGGAGTATTTGTCACGGTATATCCCGGTGATATAGACCTAACGACCGCCCTCCCCCATGTAACCATCCTGTAAATCATAGCGGCGCACTCGAGTTTTACCGTGATGCGGTCGCGCCCGGCGCTCCACTGTGCTAAAGTATCCCGAACGCTCAAACGACTACGAGGGGAACTAGAAGATGGCACGTGTGCACAACTTCTCAGCTGGCCCGGCCGCACTGCCCACAAGCGTGCTCGCCGAGATCGCCGACGAGATGATGGACTACCGCGGTTGCGGCATGTCCGTGCTCGAGATGAGCCATCGATCTAGCATGTACCAGCAGATCATCGACGACGCCGAGGCAACCCTGCGCCGCCTGCTGAGCATCCCCGACAACTACCGTGTCCTGTTTTTGCAGGGCGGCGCCACGCTGCAGTTTGCGGGCATCCCCATGAACCTCATGCGCCGCGGCCGCGCCGGCTACGTCGTGACCGGCAACTTTGCCAACAAGGCGTACAAGGAGGCCGCCAAGTACGGCGAGGCCGTGCTGCTCGCGAGCTCCGAGGACACCAATTTCGACCGCATCCCAGACATGGCCGACGTCAACGCGCGCATTGCCGCCGAGGCCGCGGGCGACGGGCTCGACTACGTCTACATCTGCCAGAACAACACTATCTTTGGCACCATGTACCACGAGCTGCCCAACTGCGGCGATGTGCCGATGGTCGCCGATGTCTCGAGCTGCTTTTTGTCACAGCCGCTCGACGTTGAGCGCTACGGGCTCATTTACGCCGGCGCGCAGAAAAACGCCGGCGCCGCAGGCGTGACCGTGGTCATCGTGCGCGACGACCTTATCGCCGAAAGCCCCGCCTTTGCGCAGACGCCGCAGTACCTGGACCTCAAGACCCAGGTCGCCAAGGGCTCCATGCTCAACACGCCCAACACCTTTGGCATCTACGTGTGCGGCAAGGTGTTCCGTTGGGTTGAGCAGACCGGCGGACTTGCCGCCATGGCCGAGCGCAACTGGGCCAAGGCCAACCTGCTCTACGACCTGCTCGAGCACAGCGAGCTGTTCCATGGCACAACGCAGGCCGACAGCCGCTCCATCGCCAACGTCACCTTCCGCACCGGCGACGCCGAGCTCGATGCGGCCTTTGTTGCAGGCGCGGCCGAGCACCAGATTCAAAACGTCAAGGGCCATCGCCTCGTCGGCGGCATGCGCGCAAGCGTGTACAACGCCGTCACCATGGAGGACGTGCAAGCGCTGGCCACGTACATGAAGGACTTCGAAGCGCAGCATAGTTTGAGTCCGCGATCTAACTAGCCCGCAACACGCGGGCCGACCAGCCACTTCAAACCACCTGTTTTAAACAAACCTGCTAAGGAGTTTTTCATGCGTAAGATTAAGACCATCGACGACATTACCAAGGACGGCAAGGTCGAGTTTGGCGAGGGCTACGAGTTTGTGGGCACCGCCGAGGAGGCCGATGCCGTCCTGATGCGCTCCACCGACCTGCACGGCTACGAGCTGCCCGAGGGCATCCGCGCCATCGCCCGCTGCGGCGCCGGCGTCAACAACATCCCCGTCGAGGAGTACGCCAAGAAGGGCGTCGTCGTCTTTAACTCCCCCGGTGCCAACAGCAACGCCGTCAAGGAGCTCGTCCTGGGCATGCTGGTGCTTTCGAGCCGCGGCGTGGTGCAGTCGATGAACTGGGTGCGCGACAACGCCGACGACCCCGAGATCCAGGTCGACGCCGAGAAGGCCAAGAAGGCCTTTGTGGGCCGCGAGCTCAAGGGCAAGCGCATCGGCGTTATCGGTCTGGGCAACGTGGGCTCCAAGGTCGCCAACGCCTGCGTCGATCTGGGCATGGACGTCTACGGCTACGATCCGTTCATTTCCGTCGAGCACGCGTGGGTGCTGAGCCGCGAGGTGCAGCGCGTGGGCACGCTCGAGGATCTGTGCCGCGGCTGCGACTACCTCACCGTGCACGTGCCCAGCAAGGCAGACACCATCGGCATGATCAGCACCGAGCAGATTAACCTGCTGGCGCCCGACGCCGTGCTCATCAACTACGCGCGCGAGACCATCATTGACGAGGACGCCGTCGACGCCGCCCTGCGCGAGGGCAAGCTCAGCTGGTTTAGCTGCGACTTCGCCACGCCCAAGACCGTCAAGATGCCCAATACGTTTATCACCACGCACTCGGGCGCCGGCACCGGCGAGGCCGAGGCCAACTGCGCCGACATGGCCATCAGCGAGCTCAAGGATTACCTGGAGAACGGCAACATAGCGCACAGCGTCAACTACCCCGCCTGCAGCATGGGCAAGGCGCGCGCCGCAAGCCGCATCGCCTGCCTGCACGCCAACGTGCCCAACATGATCGGCCAGATCACGGCGATCCTGGCCAAGGACAACGCCAACGTGCAGCGTATGACCAACGAGTCCGCCGGCGAGAACGCCTACACCATGTTCGACACCGACGAGCACCTGGACAGCAGCACCATCGAGGCGCTCAAGCAGATTCCGTCGATGTATCGCGTGCGCGTGATCAAGTAGCGTCGGCGCCAAGCCTGCCAGACAGACCACGAAGTCCATTCGCCCCCCGTTTTCACGAAATCGGGGGGCGAATTTCGTGCTCCCGGCGGCTTGAAAAGTGCTACCCAGAACAAGTTGTTTCGGATAATCGACAGTGAGGCCCTAGTCGCTAAGCACAGCTGCTTTTATCAGCAGCTTTATCAGGGGTTTTAGTAGGTAAAAATCGATCTCTATATGCCAAATTAAAGTTGACTGTCCATTTTCCGAAATAACTCGTTCTGGGTAGCACTTTTCAAGCCATTTCCAAGGAGCAACTGAAGTTTTTTCGCAACCAAAACTCTAGTTCCCGCGACCGTTTTCTACCTGCACAACTACATTCCCGCCCAATCGATAAAAATCTCCTCACGAAGCCGCCGCTCGAGCTCCTGCTGCCGCGGCGTCTTGTCTTTCAGCGGCATATCGAGATAGGACATGATGAGTTCCATCACCACGCGGAAGGCATCGGAGTCGACTAGCTGACCATAGGTCATCAGAACGACAGGATATCCCATCGTCTGCAGGGCCGTCGTTCGATCGGAGTCCGAGATCTTGGATTCTATGGATCCGTGAATGGCTTTACCTTGACATTCAACCAGGCACTCCCGGCTGCCGTCCTTATTTGACAGCAGGATATCGGCGTAGCGCCTATCAAGCACCGAAATCAAGCGAGCGCTGCGCGTCATGCGAATCTCGACGTTATTGGTGAGGTGCAGCCCTTCGCCGCCGCGCAGCCTCGAAAGGCCAAACAGCATCGAAGCCTGGACCTCGAGCGGCGATGCCACAACCCCCGTAATGCATTTCGCGGCACGTGTGAACGATTTGGCACCGCGGAGTCCCTGGATCTTATTGGCGAACTCCGTAAGTTCAGAGAGCTCGATCAAGGGGGGTCGTTTCCACAAGTCCGTTGGATTCCCCGAGGCATCCTTTACGTTTTCCCAGCCTAATCGTGCGTCGCCCCACCGGCCCCCATATGCCTGCTCAAGTGCCAACTTTACTTGAGGCGCAATCTTGCACACGGCAAAGGTGCCGCACATCTCATACATGCACATGATCAGACGCTCGTTTGAGACCGAGGAAGCAATGGTCAACAGCGTAAAGAGCGGGGACGCGACATCGAGGCCAAACTCTGTCTGCCGCACGGAGCCAAACGGCCTCTCCCCGTTCCAAACATGTCTGACAATACGATCGCCCTTACGTCCACAGCTGCCCTGTGCCAACACGTGTAACGGGGTGCCCAGGAAATGTTTGACAAGCGGATGCTCACAAAGGCGCTCCCTGCGCTGATCGTCCGCAGAATCGGGCAGGTCCGGCATTATTGCCAAGACCTGTGGAGGTATCCGGTGATACCGAAAGGCAGATATGTCGCACAGCATGTCGTCCATGAAGGGTACGTACCCACTACGTCGTTTGCGAGCCCGCCCGGACGGCAAACGCGATGGCTCGGTCTGCGAACGGTAAATACTGCTACCTGCACGTCGTGAATCTCTCAGGAGGCTTACAATCGGTTTGGAAAGCAGACTGATTGTGAGGTTGCATATGGTTGATGAGGACTTTGCCTGGCGGCTTGCGCAGGACCTTGTGAGGATTGACAGCTCGGACCCCGGCGCATATGAGGGCGAGATCGAGCACTTCATTAAGAGGCTCATTGAACAGCAACTGGCGCAGCTTGATAGCCCCGCGCTCAATGCCGTGCAGATTGAGGAGCTCGAAGTACTCCCCGGGCGCCGCAACCTTATGATTACCGTGCCGGGCGCGGGCGACGAGGCGCGGCTCGTCTACATCTGCCACATGGATACCGTCACCCTGGGCGATGGCTGGGACGCAGACACACCGCCGCTCGGGGCGACCGTGCGGGACGATAAGCTCTATGGCCGCGGTGCCTGCGATATGAAGGGCGGCCTGGCCTGCACCATTGCCGCACTTCTTCACACGTTTGAGCGCATTGCGGCGAAGGGCGCACTTCCCCACCGCGGCTTTTCGCTCATTTGCTCGGTCGACGAAGAGGACTTTATGCGCGGCTCCGAGGCGGCCATCGATGCCGGCTGGGTCGGCTCGCGCGAATGGGTGCTGGACACCGAGCCCACCGACGGACAGATTCAGGTGGCGCACAAGGGTCGCGCGTGGTTCGAGATCGAGATGCCCGGCGTCACGGCGCATGCGAGCCAGCCTTGGAAGGGCGCCGACGCCGTCGCCGCCATGGCCGAGGTCGTGTGCTCGCTTCGTCGCGCGTTTTCGGCGCTGCCACTGCATAAGGAGCTGGGGCCTTCGACCGTCACATTTGGACAAATCGAGGGCGGCTATCGCCCCTATGTCGTGCCCGACCACGCCAAGGTCTGGGTCGACATGCGCCTGACGCCGCCGACCGATACGACCGCCGCGATCAACATGGTCGAGCAGGCCATCGCCGGCGCCGAAGCCGCGGTCCCCGGCTGCCATGGAAG
>CAJKZP010000022.1:0-22545 GCA_905204415.1 uncultured Collinsella sp.
CAGCCGGCGCCGCCGGGGGGACGACGGATGCCGCGGGTACGGCATTATCTGCCGCGGTGCCCTGCGGTGCCACGATGTTGAGCGCGATCGGCGCAAAGGCGATCTCTTCCAGGTACGCCTCGATGGTCGGCTGATGCTTTTTGAGCTGAGCGATGGCAAATCGTGAGGGGGCCTCAATCGTCAAGGTGTCCTCGGTCAGGCTCACGGCGCGCGATTGCCCCAGCATGTTGATGAGGCGCGCATCTTGGCCGTCGCGCTGACAAAAGGCGATGGCATCCCCCAGGATGATGCTTGCTTCCTCGTCCACTGTCTCTCCCGTTCCTTAAGCCTGAGCCCGCACGCGAGCGCTTCCAATTTCGGTCAGATGGTATTTCTGCCCATGTTTGACCACCAAGCCCGCCTGTGCCAAATCGTTGAGCGTGCGCGACCAGGTGGGTGCGGAATTTCCAAACGCCCGCGCCAAGTCCGTTGCGCCGCACTCTTGATGTTGGGCCAGATACCCCAATGCAGCGTTGCCGCGTTCGCTTACAAACACGTCCGGCTGCGGTTGTGCGTATTGATTCGCCGCATTAGGATACATCATTTGAGCTGCTGGTTGTTGAGAACTCTGCATGGGCGGCACCTGCTGTTGAAAACTTTGCGGCCACTGTTGGTAAGGCTGCGGCGGCATCTGCTGGGACCAAGGGTTAAATTGCCCCTGCGGCATCTGCTGATACGGCTGCTGGTATCCCTGAGGGTACTGCTGCGGATACGGCTGGGCATATCCCTGCTGCGGCATATATTGGGGAGGATACCCTTGGGGGTACGGTTGGTAGCCCATTTGCTGGACGTTCGGCATGGCCGCCGTCTGTTGCGCGACGTTTGTGTCCAGATCTGCCGAGTTTATGGTCTCCGACATGCTTTGCGCCGTGTGGCCCAGCGATGCCTGGGGATCTTGCACTGGAAAAGCTCCAGGTTGCTGCATGTGCACCACGGGTTGCTGCATCTGTTGTGCTATCACAGGCTGCTGTGCAAACGTGTCGGGTAGGGGGTATGCTGACTGCTCCGTCTCGGGGCGCACGGCGGCCCCTCGCCCTCCGGCTCGCTCGATTTCCTGCACGCGTTTGGGGTCCAGGCTTACCGTGACCACGGTGCCGTTGCCCATGTTGTCCTCGATGGATACGGCGCCGCCGGCGTTTTCCAAGTACTCCTGCACCATGGGAAACCCGGCTCCGGTTCCGCGGATGTATCGCTTCATGTTGCTGTTTGCGCTGGTGACGCCAAAATCGAAGGCGCGCTCCTTGTCGTCGATCCCCGGTCCCTGATCTGCGAATCGGATGGTGTCGCCGCCGTCTAGGATCGAGATGATGGGCTCTGCAAAGTGGGCGTGGATAAAGTTTTCGACAATCTCGCGGATAACCATGAGCGAGATGTGCCCGCCCTGCTCTTTCATGCACTGGTAGACGGTGTTGGTTGTCTCTTCCAGATAGGTGCGCACGTCCTTCGGTTCGATGACGATGACGCGCGGCGTCGACAACATGTCGTCATAGACCGCGATGCGCGCCGCATACATGGCACCCTGCGCTTTCGCAGCGGCCTGCTCTTCCTGGCCGCGCTTTTCGCGCACGCCGGTGATGTGCTCGTTGTCAGGTGCCGGGTCTCCGGAATCGACCATGGTGTAAAAGTCGTCAGACATGCTGCTCGCAATCTTTCAAAAGGTTTCGAACAAATAGTAGCTCACCGTGCAATGTTTCTCATCTTTCGACAATTTTTCAAAACCTGTTGAAAACTTTGGAAAACGGGCGAAAAGTTCTCAACATTGCCAACATGACCTGTTGAAAACTCGGTGAAATATCGTGAAAAGTTGCCGTACCCCGCAAATTTCAGTTGGGCTTATGGGGGAACCGTGTGAACTGCGCGACCTTTTACCTTTGATTTCTTGACATTTGAACATTGATTTCCCTACAATCTTCAAGCTCACGTGTCTATATCTGCGTCCGCGCTCCCGCGGACACTCGAAATGCAGCAGGAGGAACTTAAGATGAAGCGTACGTATCAGCCTAATAAGCGTAAGCGTGCCAAGACCCATGGCTTCCGTGCCCGTATGGCCACCAAGGGTGGTCGTGCCGTGCTCGCCCGTCGCCGCGCCAAGGGCCGCAAGCGTCTCACTGTCTAGCAGCGATACACACATCTCGCATGAAGACTATTAAGTCTCGGCAAGATTTCGAGCATGTGTTCAGTCAGGGGCATCGTTTCAATCACCCTCTGATTCGAATGACCATATGTGAATCGGTTGGCGAAGGCGACTCCGGAAGGGTCGCCTTCGTTGGTGCTAAACGGCTCGGTTGTGCAGTTGTGCGCAACCGTTCTAAGCGTGTGATGCGCGAGGCCGCCCGCAGCTGCGGATTTCCCGTTGCGGGTTATGACATCATCTTGTTCGCGACTCCCAAGACGAGGATCTCCTCGCCGCAGGAGATGGACAAGGCATTGCGTTCGCTTATGAAACGCGCCGGCGTTGCCGGGGAGGAGCGATGAGCAATCACGTTTTGCGACGTGTTGCCATCGCTCCTATTCGCATATATCAACAGGTTATTTCGCCCTTATTACCTGACGCCTGCATTTATTACCCAACGTGCTCGCAATACGCCGTCCAGGCGATTGAGAAGTACGGTGTTTTGAGAGGCTGCTGGCTTGCCGTGAGGCGCATCGCTCGCTGCAATCCCCTGCACGTCGGCGGTTATGACCCTGTGCCCTAGCGGGCACTCGCTATCGGAGGAAAACTTACATGTGGGATTGGATCGTTAACATCCTTTTCGAGCTGCTCAAGCTCATCCAGACCTTTGCGGTCGACTGGGGCCTGTCCATCATCATCCTGGTGGTCATCATCCGTCTGCTGCTGACGCCGCTCATGCTCAAGTCGACCAAGTCGACGGCTCGCATGCAGGTGCTGCAGCCCAAGATGCTCGAGATCCAGGAGCGCTATGCCGACGATCCCCAGCGTCAGGCCGAGGAGATGCAGAAGTTCTACAGCGAGAACAAGTTCAACCCCATGGCTGGCTGTCTGCCGCTGCTGATTCAGATGCCTATCCTGTTCGCCCTGTTTACATTGCTGCGCAACCTGCCGCAGTACTTTAACGACGGCACGTTCTCGTTCTTCAACATCCTGCCCGACCTGACCACCACGCCTAGCGCTTCCTTTGCCGATGGCTTTATGGTTGCACTGCCTGCGCTGGTTTGCCTGATCCTGTTCGCCGTCCTGACCCTGATTCCGCAGCTCTATATGTCGCGCAACCAGACCGGCCAGCAGGCTCAGAGCATGCGTATGATGGCCGTTGTCATGACGGTCATGATGCTTTGGATGGGCTGGAGCTTTCCCGTTGGTGTTCTGCTGTACTACGACGTCTCGTCTGCTTGGCAGGTTATCCAGCAGATTTTTGTGACGCAGAAGGTCATCGACAAGGCGAAGGCCGATGAGGAGGAGCGTCTTAAGAACGCTCCGTTGCAGGTTGAGGTCACTCGTCGAGAGAAGAAGCCGCGCCCGCACAAGAAGAAGTAGTGGGATAGTATTCTTATTTAGGTACCTAACTTTTGGAGTACGTTATGTCTGAAGAGATCATCGAGGATATGCTTGAGGAGGTTGCCCCGCAGGTCGCGGGCGATTATCCCGAGATTGCACAGCGCTACAAGGCTGGTGAAGAGCTGACCGATGAGGAGCTCGACACCATTGCCGATGTTGCGATTTCCATCCTGCGTTCCATCCTTTCGCACTTCGATGCCGCCAACTCTCCTATCGATGAGTATGAGGGCGACGAGGGTGAGCTGATTTTGGATGTAACGGCTCCCGACCTTGCTGTTCTCATTGGCCGTCATGGTCGCACCCTTGATGCCCTTCAGGTTATGTTCTCTTTGCTGGTGAGCCGCAAACTTGGCTTTAGGTATCCGGTTGTAGTGGACGTAGAGGGATACAAGAGTCGCCGTCAGGACAAGGTCGCTTCCATGGCTCAGTCTGCTGCCGAGCGTGCCATCCGCACTCATAAGAGTGTTTCGCTTCCGCCCATGAATGCCTACGAGCGTCGACTGGTTCACATTGCACTTCGTGGCAATGATGCCGTCGATACTCATTCTGAGGGTTCTGACCCTGATCGCCATGTGGTGATTGTTGCTCGATAATCTTCTCGAGCTTATGCTAAGGGGACGTGGTTTCCACGTCCCCTTTTTTTGTCAAAAGTTCTCGATATACTGATTTTTGTCAGATAGGAGCTTTCGTTGTTAGTACTTACTGATCAGCAGGCTGACGAGATGTTGAGTCGTCTAACTTCCTATTGCAAAGAGTATTCCTTGAGCGTAACTGATGTTGAGCTGAGGAAATGTATTCAGCATTTGGATTTGGTTCTAGAAACAAATAAGACAACCAATCTCACCCGTATTCTTAACGTAGAAGATGCTGCAGTACTTCATATTCTCGACTCACTTGTTTTGCTCCCCTATATCAACAAGGCTCCTGAGGGAGCTTTGCTCGATATGGGAACAGGTGCGGGCTTCCCTGGTATTCCATTAACCATAACCACGCATCGTAAAGCTACTTATATTGACTCTGTTGGCAAGAAGGTTGATGCGGTTAATTCCTTTGTCCATGCTCTTGGATTGAAACATGCTCATGCGGTTCATGATCGTCTTGAAGAATATGCTCGAAGCCATAAGAAGCAGTTCTCTGTTGTAACCGCCCGCGCACTGGCCCCTCTACCGATTCTTGTTGAGTATGCGGCTCCGTATCTGAAGGATGGAGGGCTATTTGTTATAACCAAGGGCAATCCTTCGGATGAGGAGCTTGCTTCCGGCATGTCAGCAGCTAAGATTTGTGGCTTCACTTTGCTTTTGAATGACGCTATTGATTTGCCTGAAGGCTTGGGTCACAGGGAGTTCATTGTTCTTAAGAAGAGTCATCCAGCATCTGTCTCATTGCCTCGTGCAAATGGCGTGGCAAAGAAGAATCCGCTTGCCTAGATGTTTCACGTGAAACATAATGGATACTAACAACTTGCAGTGTTTCACGTGAAACATGGCGGTTGATATCGATTCGGAATGTTTCACGTGAAACATCCTCCGTTTGACAGCTTTAATACACACCAGGAGGGACCGTGGGATTTCGCGACGTTAAGCGTTCTAAGAGCGCAAAAGACACGCGTATCATTGCAATCATCAATCAAAAAGGTGGCGTGGGTAAGTCTACGACAGCCGTAAATCTCGCAGCTGCGCTGGGTGAACAAGGTCGAAAGACTCTAATTGTTGATTTTGACCCGCAAGGCAATAGCACGAGCGGCTTTGGAATTGAAAAAGAAGCACTGGATCATTGTATCTATGATGCGTTGCTGAATGACGTTCCGGCAGAATCGCTCGTTCTTGATACAAATTGTAAAAAGGTCTTTGTGATTCCAGCTACCATCCAACTTGCTGGCGCGGAAATTGAACTTGTGAGCGCGATTGCTCGTGAAACTCGCTTAAAAGATCTGCTAGAGCCTGTTCAGGATGAGTTTGATTTCATCTTTATCGATTGTCCGCCATCGCTTGGTTTGCTAACCATTAATGCGTTAACGGCAGCAGACAGTGTTTTGATTCCGATTCAGTGTGAATATTACGCACTCGAAGGTGTCACAAAACTGCTTGAATCAATGAAGATGGTTAAAACACGCCTAAATAAGAGCCTTGATACCTATGGTGTGCTTATGACTATGTACGATTCGCGCACATCGCTCTCGAATCAGGTTGTCGAAGAGGTTCAATCGTATTTTGGAGACAAGGCATTCAAGACCCTGATTCCACGTACGGTTAAAATCTCAGAAGCGCCGTCGTTCGGTGAACCCGTAATTACCTATGCGCCACAGAATAAGGGAGCAAAGGCGTATATGAACCTTGCTAAAGAGGTGATTAAGCGTGCCTAGCCCTAAGAAGCGCGGCGGCTTGGGTCGTGGACTCAATGCACTGGTCTCAGAAGCTGAATATGAGACTGGTGGATCTACAGCGTCGGCATCAAATGCCGCTTCGGAAACCAAGCTTCCGATCGAAGATATCGTTCCGAACCCAAATCAGCCACGAATTCATTTCAATGAGACTGAGCTTCGTGAGTTGAGTGAGTCAATCCAGGAGCATGGTGTTCTGCAGCCGCTTCTTGTGCGCAAGCACGGTAATGGCTATGAGATTATTGCGGGTGAACGTCGTTATCAGGCTTCAAAGCTTGCTGGCCTTGAAGAGCTCCCCGTCATCATTAAGGACGTTGATGATGAGGAAATGCTTGCACTCGCGCTGATTGAAAACCTCCAGCGCTCTGATCTCAACCCCGTCGAAGAGGCTAAGGGGTATCGACAGCTCATCGATTCAAGCGGTATGACCCAAGAAGCCTTGTCAAAGGCTGTTAGCAAGTCTCGCTCAGCAATTACCAATTCGTTGCGTTTGCTCGATCTTCCAGAGGTAGTTCAGCAGATGATCTTCGAAGGCAAGCTGACTGCCGGTCATGCTCGTGCAATTCTTGCGGTTCCATATGAAGATGCACGCATTAAGCTTGCTGAGAAGGTTGTTGCAGAGGGTTTGTCTGTCCGAGCGACAGAAAATCTTGCTCCACTGTTTTCTGCCGGAGAGACGCCTAAGACGCCCCGACCCGCCACGCCTCAGTCCTTTAAGAAGGCAGCACGAGTATTGCGTCAGGTGTTTAACACAAACGTTCGCGTAAAGAGCTCGCGCGGTAAGAATAAGATCGAGATTGAGTTCAAGGATGAGGAAGAGCTCTCTCGCATTCTTGGCGAGATGATTCAATTTGACCAGGGAGGTCAGGATGAAGAATAGAGTTCTGACTGCTCTTGCTTTGGCTGCAACTGTAGCGGTTGGTGCATTTGCGGGATTTAAGGTCGCAACAGATGATGAATTGCGTGGCCGTCTTCTTCGCGGAGCGCAGGATATCGTCGATACATCCAAAAAGAAGATGGATGTTATGACTGAGGATGTCGCTATGCGTACAGCTCAGGTAACTAAAAATCCCAAGATTAATCAAGATTGGGTTAATCATCAATGGGAAAATGTAGGCTTTTAGGTACCTAACAATCATTAGCTAGTTATGAAGGGATCCATGTCTGAACGCCAGAACAGGGACCGCTAAATTCTTGCGAAAAAGCTGTTGAGCAAACGCGCGATGCATATTAGTGATAGATATGAAACAGCCCCGGTTGCAATTAAGCAACCGGGGCTGTTCGATGTTTCACATGAAACGTTCGGGTTGGTCTCCCCTAGGCGTTCTTCTGAACCTTGAAGCGCTGCTTGAGTTGGCCGCAAGCAGCGTCAATATCGTTGCCGCGAGAGTTACGAATCGTGGTCTCAATACCACGGGACTCAAGACGACGCTGAAGGTCTTCAACCTTATGAATAGGCGACGGCTTGAGAGGACTGCCCTCGATATCGTTGAGCTGGATCAGGTTGACGTGGCACAGCGTGCCCTCGCAGAAGTCGCAGAGCGCCTGCATCTCGGGGTTGGTGTCATTGACGCCCTCAATCATGGCATATTCGTATGTCGGACGGCGACCGGTCTTTTCGGTGTAGAGCTGAAGGGCCTCGTGAAGGCGCAGGAGTGTGTACTTCTTAACGCCCGGCATGAGTTTATTGCGGGTGGATTGAATGGCAGAGTGCAGAGAGACGGCGAGGGTAAACTGCTCGGGAATGTCGGCAAACTTACGAATACCAGGAATAACGCCGCTGGTGGAGACGGTGAGATGACGGGCTCCGATACCGATACCGTCAGGGTCATTAAGAATGCGTAGTGCCTTGAGGACCTCGTCGTAGTTGGCGAAAGGCTCACCCTGGCCCATGAACACTACGCTCGTCGCGCGCTCACCAAAGTCGTTGGAAACGTGGAGTACCTGGTCAACGATCTCCTGTGCGGACAGCGAACGCTTGAGGCCGTTCAGGCCGGTAGCGCAAAAAGCACAACCCATGCCACAGCCGGCTTGGGTGGATACACAGACAGACAGCTTATTGCGACGAGGCATACCGACGGTCTCGACGGAGATGCCGTCGTGATACTCGAGCAGGTATTTACGAGAGCCATCCTTAGACACCTGCTTGGTAAGCTCGGTCGGTGTGTCGAAGGCAAAAGTCTCCTTCAGCTGCTCGCGGAAGGCCTTGGGAAGGTTGGTCATGTCATCAAACGAACAAACGTTCTTCTCAAAAACCCATTCAATGAGCTGCTTTGCGCGAAAAGCGGGTTGGCCGAGCTCGGCGACAAGCTCGCGAATATCGTTTTGGCTCAAGTCGCGAATGTCTTGAGATTTAGTCCTGGGATTCATGGAAGCCTTTCGATTTTGGGGAAACGTAGAGGGTATCGCTACAATATGGTATCAGCTGCAGAAATTATAGAGGAGGAGTCTGCCCATGCCGGGTAAAAGCCTAGAGAACATGCACGTAGCGGTCTTGGCGGGCGGCCATTCCGCCGAACGCGAGATTTCGCTCAATTCGGGAAAGAATGTCGTGGTGGCACTGAAGGAGGCCGGCTACACCTCGGTGGAGCTGCTCGACACCGCTGCCGATGACTTTATGGTGACTATGGCGACTGGTTGCTTCGACGTGGCGTTTATCGCCATGCACGGCGCCGGCGGCGAGGACGGCGCCGTGCAGGGGGCCATGGAGACGCTGGGTATCCCCTACACGGCGTCAGGCGTGTTCGCCAGCGCATGTGGCGCCGATAAAGAGGTTTCAAAGCTTCTATATGCCAGGGCGGGCATCCCCATTGCCCCCGGCCTGGCGCTTGAGGCAGGCGACGAGGTCGATATCGATCGTATCGTCGAGATTTGTGGCGAGCGTTGTTTTGTAAAGCCCGCCGTCAACGGCTCTAGCTACGGCATTTCGCTCGTCCATGAGCCCTCCGAGCTGCCGGCGGCAATCGCCAAGGCTTTTGAGTACGGCGATAAGGTGCTGGTCGAAAAATGCATTGAGGGAACCGAGATCACCGTGGGCGTGTACGGCGAGGACGACGTGCGCGCGCTGCCGATTGTGGAGATTCGCAAGCCCGAGGACTGCGAGTTCTACGACCTGGATGTAAAGTACGTCGATCCCAAAGATATCCACCGCATTCCGGCGCAGATTTCGCCCGAAAACTATGCGCGTGCCCAGGAGCTTGCCTGTGCGGCCCATAAGGCCCTCGGCTGTCTGGGCATTTCGCGCAGCGATTTTATCGTGAGCGAGGACGGCCCTGTCATTCTCGAGACCAACACCATTCCCGGCATGACCGATACGTCGCTGTATCCTGACGAGATTCGCCATACCGACGACATGACGTTCCCGCAGGTGTGCGACAGCCTGATCCGTATGGGTCTCCGTCGAGCGGGCGTTGCATGCTAATCGAGGACGCCGTATCTCCTGGAACGCCGCAGTTTGTCATCGATTCTTACGCCACGCTCGCTGAGCGCGCTAAGACGCAGTCATTTGGTCTCATCGAGGAGGATGTAATCGTCCTCGATACTGAGACCACGGGTCTTTCGGTACAGGACAACGAGTTGATTGAGATATCCGCGGCCCGTCTTTCGGGCCGCGAGGTCATCGACCGTTTCGATACGTTCGTGCATCCCAAGCAGCTGATTCCTGCAGAGATTACCGAGCTCACGAGTATTACGAACGCCGATGTGGCAGATGCCCCGTCGGCCGTCGAGGCCGTCGCGGCACTCGCCGACTTTGTGGGCGGCTGTCCTGTTATCGCACATAACGCCACGTTTGACCGGTCGTTTATCGAATCGGTCAAAGGCGGTGTCAACGTGAGTGATATCTGGATCGATTCGCTGGCACTATCGCGCATTGCGCTTCCACGCCTGACGTCGCACAAACTGTCCTTTATGGCCGACTTGTTTGGGTGCGATTCGGTGTCGCACCGTGCGAACGCAGACGTTGATGCCCTGTGCGGTGTGTGGCGCGTGCTGTTGGTTGCACTTACCGATCTGCCTTCGGGCCTTATGGCGCGCTTGGCAGACATGCATGCGGACGTGCCTTGGTCCTATCGCCCCATTTTTTCTTTTTTGGCTGGCCAGAACCCGGGTTCGATATTTTTGCTCAGCGCCGCTCGTGCCGACGTGCTCAAGGCTGATCGCGCAAACGATCGCGTTGATGCGGACGAGTTGCCGGTCCTTAAGATGCCGAGCCGTGAAGAGATAGAGGCGGATTACGCCCCCGGCGGTTTGGTCAATCGTATGTACCCCACCTATGAGCCGCGCGACGAGCAGACCGCGATGGCGGTTGAGGTGCGCGATGCGCTGGTCACGGGTACCCATCGCGTGATCGAGGCGGGCACAGGCGTCGGTAAGTCGATGGCCTATCTCGTGCCCTTCGCCGAGGCCGCCCGCCGAAACAACATTACCGTCGGCATTGCGACCAAATCGAATAATCTTGCCGATCAGCTCATGTACCATGAGCTGCCAAAGCTCGCTGAACAGCTGGACGGGGGCCTGTCATTTTGTGCACTCAAGGGCTATGACCACTATCCGTGCCTGCGCAAGCTCGAGCGCATGAGCCGTAGTCAGGTCGAGATAACCACCAAGCGCGATCCTGCTGACACGCTCACGGCGGTTGCGGTGATCATGGCATATGTGTGCCAATCTGCCGATGGCGACCTCGATTCGCTCGGGATTCGCTGGCGCAGCGTCAACCGTCCCGACTTTACGACGGCTTCGCGTGAGTGCGCCCGTCGCTTGTGCCCGTTCTTTCCCGACAAATGCCTGGTCCACGGAGCGCGACGTCGTGCGGCGCACGCCGATGTGGTGGTCACCAACCATTCCCTGCTGTTCCGCAACGTGGCCGCCGAGGGAAGGATTTTGCCTCCGATTCGTCACTGGGTGGTCGACGAGGCCCATTCCATCGAGCGCGAGGCTCGTCGCCAATGGGCGCGCGTGGTTTCGGCCGATGAGTCGCGCGTGCTGTTTGAGCGCTTGGGTGGGTCGAGTGCCGGCGCGCTGAGTCAGGTTTCCCGTGACCTGGCCACTTCCGAGGGCTCTACGCTCTACCTGGGACTCACCGCCAAAGCGACGTCGACGGTTGCCCGCGCGAGCATGGCGATTGCCGATGTGTTCGATGGCGTGCGCGAGCTTGGCCGCCGTGCCCGCGGGAGCTATGACAACGCGAATCTGTGGATTGGCCCCGAGCTGCGCGAGTCCGATGACTGGCACGATTTTCTGCAGTCGGCCCATACCGCAATTGATGCGCTGGACCAGGCGGATAAAAGCGTAGACGCGCTGGTGCAAGCCGTCGCTGCCGATAAGCCCGAGGTCGTCGTCGACCTGGGCGACATTTCGCGCCGTCTGCACGAACTGGCCGAGAATCTCAAGCTCATCATTGGGGGTACGGATGAGCACTATGTGTACTCGCTGCAGGTGAACCGTCGGCTGCGCGCGGGCGGGGAGTCTATGACCGCCGAGCGCATCGATATCGGCGAGGCCCTGGCGAACGAGTGGCTGCCTGAGGTGCACACGGCCATCTTCGCTTCGGCGACCATGACGGTGTCCAAGAGCTTTGAGCATTTCAACCATGCCGTCGGCCTCGATCGCATCGGTGCGTCGACATCCTCATCGCTGCACCTGGATTCGAGCTATGACTTTGACTCGAATATGGCCGTGGTCGTGGCGGGGGACATTCCCGATCCGCGCGATCGCGAGGGCTACCTGTCGGCGCTCGAGCGTGTCCTGGTCGACGCCCATCTTGCCATGGGCGGATCGGTACTCACGCTGTTCACCAACAGGCGCGATATGGAGGACCTGTATGCCCGTGTCGAGCCCAAATTGGCGCGAGCGGGCCTGGAGCTCAATTGCCAACAGCGCAACTCGTCCCCGCGTCGCCTGCGCGATCGGTTTATCAACGAGCCGACTTCATCGCTGTTCGCACTCAAGGCCTTTTGGGAGGGCTTTGACGCCAGCGGCGAGACACTGCGTTGCGTCATTATCCCCAAGCTGCCGTTCTCGAGCCCCACGGATCCTCTTTCGTGTGAGCGCAACCTGCGTGAGGACCGCGCCTGGGCGCGCTACTCACTGCCCGAGGCGGTACTCGAAGTCAAGCAGGCCGCCGGTCGTCTCATCCGCTCGTCGACCGATTGCGGCGTGCTCATTTTGGCCGATCCACGTCTGGTGACGAAGGGCTACGGCAAGAAGTTCTTGACGTCGCTGCCCACGACTTCCTACCAGCGTATCGAGTCGGCACAGATCGGTCATTATTTACAGCTGTGGCGCGCACGCCACGAGCGGCGCCGTTAAACCGGGCAGGCCAGGCTCTTCGCCATATCGCATAGACGCTTTGCCGAGGCGGGGTCATCCAGTATGCGGATGGCTCCGCCCGCTGCGATTACCTGGCAGAACAGCCAGTGCTCTGACCCATAACGCACGGTCACCGTTGCCATGTCTGCCCCGTTTGGCTCTATCGACATGATGCCGGCCCAGTCTAGGCGTTCTGCCATGTCGAGCGGCATGAGGAGCTTTGCGCTCTGCTCCGCTCGGGAAAGGGATTCGTGGAGGGACGCGGACGCGGGCATGTGGCGCTCCACGGAATCGTCGGTAAGGGCAAGGCCTTCGATTTTGTCCATGCGGTAGGAGCGCTGCTCATCAACTTCGACATCCCAGGCAATCAGATATGTTTGGTCGCCATGCGTCGCGATGCGCAGGGGGTCGATGAGACGCTCGCGCGGCCGCGCGTCGTCCATCGAGCGGTAGGTGATGCGGCATCGAACGCCGTCTTGAATCGCGCAGTTCAGCTGTTGCCAGTGCGATCCTCGGGCAACGGTATCGACGACGCGCTGGTTGTAGCCGAGCTCCTCGGGTAGGAGGGCATGCCGGATACGCTCTGCTGCCCGAGAGTCGATTCCCATCGATTCGAGTTCGTGGTTGAGTACGGCGCCTTCAGCGGCACTCAGGCGCAAAGGTAGCACGCGCCCCGCATCGCCTGTCAGGACGATGCGCTCGCCGTGGCGTTCGCAGATGATGCGTGCGCCCGACTCACGGTCAGCGAGGGTCGAGACGATATCGATAATTTCATCGAGCGCCGCACCCGTGATATCAAAACGGCTGCAGATATCCCCTCGTGTCATACCTGTCTCGCCGGCAGCGTAGAGGGCCTCCATGATGTCAATCGCACGCGAGAGCCTTTGCTCGCTGGTGAGTTTACACGCGGGCATGCTCGTGCACCGTCCTTTCGATGAGGTGGTTCCACGCCAGTTTAAGCGCATCGGGGGCAACGGGTCTCATGCCGTCCATGGCGTGCTCCATACAAAACGAGGCAGCGGCATTAAGGTCGCGCACGCCGACGGTCCAGGTCCAACCCTCTTCGGTGCGTGTGAGCTCCCCGCGACCGCGCGTTAGGCCGCTGACCATGTCGGCCTGGGCTTGCGGGGCGAACGAAAAGGTCGCCATAACGGGCTTGCAATCGGCAAAATCAAACTCAAAGAACAGGCGATCGTTCAGGTTGAAGTCGGCGGGGATGGAGTAGGCCTTCGAGGGGCGCCATGCGCGAACGATACGGTCGCAGCGAAACGTCCTGATTTCGTCGGTGGCGTTGTCGAGTCCGCAAAAATACGCCACGCCCTCGTGCTCGAACATGCCGTATACGCAGACGGTGCGCTCTTTTTGCTCCCCGCGCCCGTTTTGATACAAAAAGCGCAGTGCGCAACGTTCGGCGAAAGCGCTCCACACCGCATCGACGGCGGGTGAGCGACGGGCGGGAGGCTCTTCTGCGGTCAATGCGCCGGTGAGGTAGGCGATCTTGGAGCGTATGTCTGCAAGCGGCGTGGCAAACGCGGCCGAACCGGTTGCAAGGGTCTGGTCGATAGCGTCGAGCAAGATGTCTGCGTCGTCTGCGGTGATGAGGCCACCGGCCGCAAACGTGTGCTCGCGGTCGATGGTCCATGCGCTTTCCTCGGTTTCCTGGGCGCCTGCCGCGCGGACTTCTTTGATCGTGATTCCGCGCTCGAGGAGTTTTTCGCGATCGCGGCGGAACTTGCGTTTATCCGAGTCGATATTGCCCGACCCATAGCCAAGATCGGAGTCCAGGACAATTTGCTCTGTGGTCAATGGCTCGGGAGAGCTGTTGAGGACAAAGAACAGATTGAGGATGCGCTGGGCGGTCTTGTCGAAACCGGGCCCCGGCGCCCCCTTTTTATTCGTTACGGTTGTATCGCTTGCCGTCATAGGATCCTCGCATGGGAAGGTGTTTGATGCCATGATTTTAGTCCGATATGGAGATTAGGCTATATCCTTGTCCGCTTGGGGCGTTAAGATGCTCAGAATTCGGCCGTTTGCGCCCGCTCGGGGTATACTTTCGACTATATACGGTTCTAATGTGCATACATTGGGCCTATTTGTCGGATTATGGATGTGGAGCGCATATGGCGAACACCCAGAACTATATTAACCACCTGCTGCAGAACACCGGCATCACGCCGGCGTGCAGCGAAGAAGAGCGCTTGGCTGCCGAAGATATCGCTCAAATTTTCCGCAACCACGGCTTTGATCCCGAGGTGCAGGAGTTTAATGCTCCCGCGCCGAGTAGGATGGCGTTTGCCGTTACGGGCATCCTGGCATTTGCCGGTGCCCTGCTTATGGGCATTGGCGGCGGTATCGGTTTAGTCGGCACCCTGTTGGCCATTGTCGGAGCCGTGCTCTATGTGCTCGAGCGAACCGGTCGCCCCGTGATCTCGCGCCTGGGCAAGACGGGCGTGAGCCAAAACGTCATTGCCTACCACAAGGCGTCGGGCCCGCTTGCCTCTCCGCGCAATCGCCCGGTTGTCGTCGTCGCGCACTATGACTCCCCGCGCGCCGAGCTGCTCGCTCGCGAGCCCTATGCGCCGTACCGAGCGCTAATCGCCAAGTTGCTCCCGATTGCCACGATTGCTCCCGCGGCTATTGCCATTCTGCGCATCCTGCCGCTTCCCGGCGCGTTGAAGGTCCTGCTGTGGGTTGTCGCGATTCTGGCCTCCCTTGTGGCACTGGCCAATGCCGCCAATATCATTTCCAATCGTTTTGTCCTCCCCTACACGTCCGGCTCGGTTTGCAACAAGTCGTCTGTTGCCGCCATGCTGGGTGTCATGGATAACGTCGCCCCCTATCAGGGTGAGAACGAGTTTCCTGACGATATTCCGTTTGACACGTATTTTGGCGAGCAGAAGCGTCGTGCCGAGGAGATGGCGCGTGCGGCGGCCGAGTATGCCGCGGCCCAGCAGCAAAATGATTACGGCAATACCATCGAGTACGAAGAGCCTGCCTATACCGAGGATGAGTATGGTCAGCCGGTCGCTTCCGAGGGTGAGCAGGGCGAGGCTTTTGATGAGCAAATCGATGGATTCGAAGGTGCTTCTGCCGACGAGACCCTAATTGGCGTCATCGCACCCGAGCCCCAGGTCCAAGATATTCCGGCCGAGGAGCCCGTTGCGGACGAGTCCGCTGCCGAGTCGGCAGAGGAGCCTGCTGCGGCTGAGCAGGCCGAGCCCGAGCCCAAGCTTTATCGCAATGCCGCCGGTAACATCCGATTTGGTTCGGATGCCATCCGTGCCCTGGGCATGCTTCCCGAGTCCTGCGCGCTCGATTACGAAGAGGGCGAGGAGCCGACGTTTGAGCCCACGCCCCAGCCCGATCCGGCCGTGGCTGCGCAGCCCGATGAGGCCAATGCCATCGAGGCGGTGGCCGATGCAGAGACCGCTATCGATCCCGCAGCCGGTCTGGACGTCATGGCGCCTGCCCCGGCGCCCGAGGAGCTCGATAATACCGAGGACGATTACGATGCATATCCGCAGCGCGTGTCCTATGAGAGCGACACCGATTTCTCTGCCGAGCTTCCGGTGACGACGCCCCATGCCGATATCGCTTCCGCGTTTGCTTCGTTCGGTGCCAGTGCCTCCCATTTCTTTAAGGGGGCATTCGCAAAGGGCAAGAAGCTCGTCGACGACTTTGAGGAAAAGCGCGCTGTTGCCCGCGAGGCAGCCGAGCGCGAGGCTGTGGCCCAACAACAGGCGGCCGAGGCCGAGCGTGAGCGCGCAGCACAGGAATTTGAGCAAAACGACGCCGAACAGCCGGTATCCGTTGATGTTGCAGACGCCACGACGTCTTTCGAGGCGCCGCAGCCTTCGTCTGCTGATGCTGCCGAGGAGACGACGACCTTCGAAACCCAACAGCCGGTCGACAGCACTGTGTCGTTCGATGCCACGATGACGTTTGAGAAGCAGGGCACCGCTATCGCCGAACCCCTTTCCACTCCTGTCGAGGACGAGCCCGCTGCGCCCGATACGGTCGAGGATCAATCCGCGGCGGAACAGGTCGCTGCGGACAACTCCGAGCAAGAGCCCGAGCCCGTGGCCCCCGAAGCTCCGCAGACGGATGAGTCGAGGCCTTACTCTACGCAGATCTTCACTATGCCCGCACCGAGCGATCCCGGCGCGACGGTTGCCAACGCCGTTCCGTCGCAGGCCGAGACGGTCGATGCTCTGATGGCTCAGATTTCGTCTCAGGCGTCGCCGCGCCCGAACATGAATGTTCCCGATCCGGCATCCGCGCCGGCTCCCATGCCCTCTGCGTCTCCGCTGGCCTCGGTCCCCGATCCCTCGATGCCTTCGATGCAGCAGGCCAATGTCGCCTCGCGCACCTCGCTGTTCGACCTTCCCGACCCTTCGGCTCAGGTCAACGATCCCTTCGCGACGGCACAGGGTCCCGAGCCCACATCGGCTCCGGTTGTTCCTCCCATGCCGGCCACCACGGATGTTCAGCCGTTTGAGACTATCTCGGCTCCTGCCGCTTCGAGCGCTAAGCCGCAAAAGCGCGGATTGGGAGGTCTGTTTGGTCGCAAAAAGAAAAACGAGCAGGGCAGCATGAGCGATTGGCTTGGCGTCGAGGATGATTACGACGCCAAAAAGTCTGGTCGCGGCATCGGCTCGTGGGATAACTTCGAGGATGATGACGACGGCTGGAAGGGTGGCGCCACGTCTTCCGATGGAGCTTCCACTGAGGATATGCTCGCTGCCGTTGCCTCCATGGGTGATGACGAGCTGCTTGGCCACGACATCTGGTTTGTGGCTACAGGCGCTTCCGATTGCGACGGCGCCGGTATGAAGGCGTTCCTGGCCGCGCATCGCGACAAGCTCCGCGGCGTGTTCTTTATCAACCTTGAGTCCATTGGTGCCGGCAGGCTTTCGGTCGTGACGGTCGAGGGCGAACAGCAGTTGCTCAAGGGTGATCGACGCATCATGAACCTGGTCAATAAGGTGTGCAAGTCGTTCCATGTCGATTGCGGTGCATTTGAGATGCCCTATGCCAAGACCGACGCCTATGCTGCGCTCGAGGCAAGTCGACGCGCCCTCACCATTGCCGGCGTTGACGGTCCGCGTCTGGCGTGCGCTTACACCGAGGACGATCTGCCGCACAACGTCAATCCGACAAATATCGCTACGGTGTCCGAGGTCGTGACCGAGGTCATTCGTCGTTCGTAGGTTGACCTCTAAGGAGTCTGCGTGTTTTCGTACATCAAGCGCCACTGGCCCATCTATCTCATCTTGGCCCTGATCGCCATTGCCCTTGGTTTCGGGGCCGCGTATATCGTTGGTGTTAAAGGCTCAACGCCTGAGTCCACGATTAACGAAGAAGTGGAGCACGAGCAGAGTTTGGGGGCCGATGGCATCTCCGAGTCCGATCAAGCGCTCATTGACGGTGGGTCTGCATCTGGGGAATAGCCACTGCGCTACACATGAAAAAAGAGGCGAGCCGGGAGACGGGCTCGCCTCTTTTTTATTGCGTCAGCGACGCTTCGACGCCAGCTTTAGATGGGCAAACCAGATTGCCGCGGCGCCGGAGGTCATGAAGGCGGTGAGGCAGGCGGCGATGGGAAGGGAACCCGTCGCTGGTAAATCTTGCGGCATGGTGCATCGCTGGATGACGCGATCCTCGTCATGTGATTCAAGGTTGCTGCCCCCGCCATTACGGCAGAGGTCAACGCGAGCGCTGTTGGCGAGTGCGCTCTGGGGCGCGTAAGACGACGCGGCCTGCATATGGATGACGGCGCCGTGGATATCCGAGTCAAGGACGGCGCTCGCATCATCAAGGTCGTCATGCTCGTCTTTGAGATCCTCACGGTTCCAAGAGTCTGCAGCGCCTCTTGTCGTGAAGTCGGCCGATACGGCCCCGTATTCAAGACGAATGCCTGTGATGGTGGTGTCGCCCAAAAGAGCGAGCTCTTTTGCCTCGAGGGTGACTGATTCCGTTGTTGGAATATCTGCTTTCCAAAGATGCCAACCGCCGTAATCGACCATGCGCAAATCGTTGCCTAAGAGCTTTTTGACCTCATCCGTTTCGAGCCAAGGGTTGTCATGCCCGTCACTGAGCGTTGCGTTGACTTGTTCGCCCGTATCGGTGCCTCCCGCTGGCGACGTTCGATACCACACGTTGCAAAGACCGTCGAAGTCCCCAGCCGCAATAGGGGTTTCGATGGCGATAAGTCTGGCAGTGCCGTCTTTGGCACACTCGAGATCGTCGGTGATGGTGAATTCATCAACCCAGGTATTCGACTCATTTTTAGCATCGAGCGTATAGGAGAAGGAGCCGTCCGTATTGGATTGTGTCACGGCCCGGTTTTTGCCATCACCGTTGGCGACGAGACCCTTACCGATAGGGCGGCCGATCTCTTGCTGCTTGTCGACTCTGCCCTCGACCTCGATGGGTGTGTCCTTCATGGCCGCCGTCTGCACTTCTCCCGTCGCTTTAATTTCAAACGTCATGTCTTCGGCCAGGTCGTAGGTGCGCGGGGACATCGCTTCACGCAGGGTGTAGGTGCCGGGCGAAAGGTGTTCGATGCGATGCGGTTTGTCAGAGGAAGCCCAAGCGTCAATTTCGGTTCCGTCGGCATCGTGGAGGGAGAGCCTGGCGCCTTCCACTTCTTGGTTGCCCGTCAGATCGACTTTGGAGATGTCGATTTTGGTGTAGTCGTTAGAGACATCGAGGTGCGCTTTGACCGTGGGTGTTTCCTGGTCGACATACGACAGCTCGACGGTGTGGGCGCTTTGGTCGAGCAGGTATCCTTCGGGTGCCTGCACCTCAATAACCTCATAGATGGCAGTTCCGCACCCCAGCGAAAGATGATTCGCGCACGCAAATCCCCGCTCGTCGGTCGTGACGGTGGTGACGGTTTCGCCGTCCAGGGCAACAATGCTGCCGTCGGGGCGCACGATATCGCCCGCGGCGCGGATATCAAAAACAGCGCCGGCAAGGGCGTGTCCGTCTACGGTATCGTTCTTAACGATCTCGATGCTTCCTGTTGCCGCGTCGTCGCAAAACGAGGCGACCACGACGGGCGTTAAGTTCGTGTCGGCGGGAATCGTTATCTCTAGATCTTCTCCAACAAGATACGGTTCCTTGGCGGAAGTCTCTCGAATGTAATATGTGCCCGGGTTAAGCGATTCGGGCAGGGTGACGGTGCCGGTTTCATCGGTCGTAAAGGTATTCATAACGGTATGGGCGGGATGCCAGGATGTTTGCGAGATGGGCTCACGGTTGCCATTGAGCAGCTGAAAGGTGAACCCGGCGAGTGGTACGGCGGATCCAGTCTGAGCATCGCACTTCACGATTTGAAGATGTGTCGACAGGGCGTGGTTGTCTACGATGTACTGAAGTTCTGCGCCGTCCGAGATCTGCTCTGCCGTAATAGTCCATTCCCCTGCCTGCTTAAAGCCGTCGGGCACGGTGCCGGCAACCTCGCGAACGGTGTAGCCGGCACGGTCATACGGTATGGTTCCGCTGACGCCATCGGGACGCCCTCCTGCGCCAAACCATGCTCCAGCCTGGTCTTTGGTCGATGTGAAGCCGTAGATATTGGTGGTCAGCGTTCCAACAACCTGCTGCGAAGTGTTGCTTACCACTTCAAAGACCACGCCTTCCGCCGGCTGCTCTATACCAGACCCATCGCTATTGCCGTAGTCCTTGAACTTTGAAATCTCGAGGTCAAAAGCGATAGGGGTGTTGGGGATGCGGCGCTCGAGCTCAACGACACCTGCGTCTCCGAGCTGGTCGGCCCCGATGGTGTAGCTCCAGGTTTCATCGGAGGGCAGATAGCCCTCGGGAGCTCTCGACTCATAGATGGTAAAGGTGCCCAGGGGAATGTCGGTAAGTGTTGCCCAGCCGTCCTCATCCGTCGTGAGGGTGTGTGTCCAGCCCGGGGTAGACTGTGAGACGCAGGTGAACTCAGCGCCGGCAAGTGACGCGCCGACTTGAGGACCTGCCCCTGTCGCGGCATCGACCTTTGCGATGCGCAGGGTAATGGTACCGGGCCGCTCATCGATGACGACATTCCCGCCGTCATCGCTGGTGGAAAAAGCGATGCGGTCACTCCTAGGGATATAACCCGCTGGAGCTTTGGTTTCGACCAGATAATATGCCGTGTTGGGCAAAAGTGTCGCCTGTGCGCGACCGCTGCTGTCCATCTGGATGCTGCCGACACGTTTGTCGCCGGCGCTTTCATAGATGTCGAACCTCGCTCCGTCGAGCCTGTAGGTATCGTTTTCGCTTGTGATGGCGGCGTTGGCTGACTGTTTTTGGAAGGATACGGAGACGGCTGGGAGCACGTAGAGCATGTCTTGACGCTTGCTGCCGCCCGACACAGTTCCCAAATAGCGCCGCGCGCGATGCGGTGCGGCTTTAATGCTTCCCGACTTGGCGCTGTCGTGGAGCCAGCGCGCTGCGGCAACGACCTCATTGTCGGCGGTAAAGTGCCCACTCTTGGTTTTGCCCTGAGCGGTCGTGTAGGAGTAAGTGCCGTCGACATGGGTAGTGCCGTTGAGCATCCATACGGCAAGCTGGGTGGCGGCGCGGGCGCGATCGGGTGAAAGATGGTAACCGCCAAACGACGTGGCGGTAGGATATCCGTGACAAACGATTGCCGCGAACTCGTCGTCGAGCCACATCCAGCCTTGATCAAAGTTGAGCCATGGGCCGCCCGGCTTGGTGGGGCCGGGACGCTCCTGGTTCATGCAGTAGGCAATCGAGGCGTCTTGAGCTTCATACTTGCCGATGAAGAAGGGCCCACAATCATCGCTAATAGTGCGGAAGCCGAGCTGATCGTAGCCGTCGACGGCAAATGCAGTTCCCGGTGCCAGGCAGCCGATCAGTAAAAAGAGGACTAGGAGCAGCGATCCTGCTGTGATTGCGCTGTGGACAGAGTGCGTGGGTGTGTTGGACATGGCTGCTCCTTATCCCTCGTGCACCGCATGGGGAGGCCGCGGCGCGTAGGATGAGGCTACCCCCAAGGTTCATGCGGGTAAGTACCGGAACCTGACCAAACGCTTGCCAAATATCTGACAAATGGCGCCTACGAAAGACAATGGAATAAATCTGCAGTTAGACAACGGTAAATAGAAGAGCCTACAGGTCCCCATCTTCACAATTGGCCTGTTATTAGGGCGTTTCTCCACAGCTAAAACAAGCATCGTCACCCTTGTATAGAACAAGACAACCGCGTTATACTATCCCCCACATATGCGGGCATCGCCAAGTGGTAAGGCATCAGCTTCCCAAGCTGACACTCGCGGGTTCGAGTCCCGTTGCCCGCTCCAGAAAAAGTAAAAGCACGACACCGTTCCGGTGCCGTGCTTTTTTTAATAAAGTGCCGGGACTCGAACCCGACAGGGTGCGAGCGTTAAATAAACGCGAAGCGTTTATAGCGAGCAGGCAAGGTCGCCGATAGACGACCGCAGCCGGTGCGGATCCGCGAAGCAAATACGCAGACGTCCCCACGCCCGCTCTTGCGGCAAAATGTTAGGTTAATGCCTGCTGCCCATACTTGCACCTGCGCACGGTACAATGGTTAAGTTACGACCAACGTGCCAATAACCAAAAAGGAGCCGCTATGATCGACCGCTATACCCGCCCGGAGATGGGACACATCTTCTCCCTCGAGAACAAGTACGCCATTTGGCAGGAAATTGAGGTCTTGGCCTGCGAGGCCCAGGCGGAGCTCGGCAAGATCGGCATTTCTAAAGACGAAGCCCAGTGGATCCGCGACCATGCCAACTTTGAGAAGGCAAAGGTCGATGAGATCGAGGAAGTCACGCGTCACGACGTTATTGCTTTCCTGACCAACATGAAGGAGTACATCGATGCCGATGTTCCCGAGGGCGACCCCAAGCCCAGCCGCTGGGTTCACTACGGCATGACCAGCTCCGACCTGGGCGATACAGCTCTGTGCTACCAGCTCACCCAGGCCTGTGATCTGATTATCGAGGATGTCAAGAAACTCGGCGAGATCTGCAAGCGTCGTGCCTTCAAGGAGCGCAACACGCTCTGCGCCGGCCGTACTCATGGCATTCACGCCGAGCCGATGACCTTCGGCATGAAGTTTGGCTCTTGGGCCTGGGAGCTCAAGCGCGATCTGGACCGTCTTGAGGATGCCCGCAAAAATGTTGCCTTCGGTGCCATCTCGGGTGCTGTCGGCACGTACAGCTCCATCGAGCCGTTTGTCGAGGAGTATGTCTGTGAGCACCTGGGTCTGGTTCACGATCCGCTGTCCACGCAGGGCATCAGCCGAGACCATCACGCC
>CAJKZP010000023.1:0-22534 GCA_905204415.1 uncultured Collinsella sp.
GAGCTATGCCGAGAGCGCTCGCGCCCGCGCCGCGGCACCTGCGCCCGCTCCTGCGCCGAGCGACGCTTCGGCCTATGCGAGCAACATCATCAACGCCACGCCGCAGCTGCCTGCCTATGTTCTGCGTCCCGAGAGCTATGACGATGTCGAGACCGTTGTCCGCCGTGTGCGCACCAAGCAGCCCGTTGCGCTGATTTTTGTTGGCGTTCGCACCGAGGTCGCCAAGCGTGTCCTGGACTTTAGCTATGGCTTTGCCTGCGGCCTGGGCGCTACGGTCAAAGAGGTGGGCGATCGCGTGTTTATGGTGCTGCCCGCCGGCTGCGAGGTCAAGGATTCGGACCTCAAGAAGCTGCGTGCCGACGGCTACCTTAAGTAAACCCAAGACGAGGAGATTCTCATCAACATCTACACCATTGTCCAGCTGGTCAACACGCTGTTCAACTTCTATTCCACGCTCATTGTGGTCTATTGCTTTATGACGTGGATTCCCATGAAGCAGGGCGGCCTGCTGCAGGATATCGCCGCGGTGCTCGATAGTGTCTGCGGTCCGTGGCTCAACCTGTTTCGTCGGTTTATCCCGCCGATGGGCGGCGTTGATTTTTCGCCGGTCGTTGCAATTATTGCGTTGCAGTTGGTGCAGAGGCTGATTCTGCAGCTTCTTATAGGTATACTCGTATAGTACTGGCTCAGTAACTTACGTCGGGCGCCCGGCGCCGAGGCGATGAAAAAGGAGAACTTGTTATGGCTATTACCCCTGCTGACATCCAGGCTCAGACTTTCTCTGAGGCCAAGCGTGGCTATGACCCCGCCGAGGTCGACGTCTTTTTGGAGACGCTGTCCTCCGAGGTTGACGCTATGCTTGCCAAGATTGTCGATCTTAAGGGTCGTCTGACTGCCACCGAGCAGCAGCTTGCCGACACGCAGGCTCAGCTTGCCCAGGCTCAGGACGCTGCCGCGCAGGCCGTTCCCGCCGCTCCCGTGGCCGCTCCCGCACCCGATTTCTCTGCTCAGGAGCGCCAGATCTCCGCTGCGCTGATCGCTGCCCAGCAGACCGCCGAGGGCATCGTCAACGACGCCAACGAGAACGCTGAGCGCATCCGCAACGAAGCCGACGCCAAGGCCCGCGAGGTCATCCGTCAGGCCCTGACCGAGAAGCAGGCCGAGCTCGAGGAGATCGACCGTTTGAAGGCTTCCCGTGAGGAGTTCAAGGCCGAGTACCTCAAGCTCATCCAGCACTTCATGGACGATGCCCAGAATTCCTTCCCCGCCGATCTTATGGCCTCCACGCCGGTCGGTTCTGCGGCTTCTCCTGCAGTGACCGTTCCCGCCGCCGAGCCGTTGCCTGTCGCTGATCCGGTTGTCCCCGTGGCCGATCCCTTCGCCCCGATCGACAACTTTGCCGCCGACGACCTGGACTAGCTCCAGAGCTACAATCTAGTGCCCTTAGGAGGAGCTCGCGCCTGCGGGCTCCTTTTTTGTGGCTGCATACGGGTTGGGAAACAAAACGCCGAGCTCTGCATGTGATAGGGCAGAACTCGGCGAAGGACGCGCGATAAAAGGTAGATTTTAGGGTATGTGCCAAAAACTACTTGAGGAGGAAGTCGGAGAGGGGAATGGTACGGGTTTCGCGATGCTCGGGATCGGCGATGTGGTCGGCAGGATAGCCGCAGACGAGCATGTGATAGGGATAGATGCCCTCGGGCAGGCTGAACTGCTCGCGGGCTACCTCGGGCTTAAAATGGCATACCCAGCACGTTCCCAGGCCCTGCCCCTCGGCCTCCATCATCATCTGATCGCAAACAATCGAGGTGTCGATAGCGCTGGAGTTCATCTGGTCATAGGGGCGAACCCAAGCGTCGTCGGTAACGCTGCAAATGAGGAAGATGAGCGGAGCGCCAAAGATGGACCCATCACGAGCAAACCGAGGCTGACAAGCAGCTGCCTTCTCCAGAAGCTCAGGCGTATCCAACACCATCACACGGGTTGGATGATTATTACAAGCAGAAGGAGCAATACGTCCAGCCTCAACAATGGCATCCACCACAGCCTGCTCCACAGCCCGAGCCTCAAATTCACGACAAGAATACCGAGACCGAGCCAGATCCAAATATCCCATAACCAAACCCTCCAAAGCCAGCAAATCAATCCAAAGCAATCCAAAGGGTACCCAAAGCCCCATCCACCCAAACGCTCAGTACAACCTCAAAGTATTCATTCGGGCATAAAAGGTCGCATCAGCCAAGCCACCACCACGCTCAAACCCTCAGCCAAGGTTCCAATGGCAGTACGTAAGGGAGCGGGCCCGACCACTGATGCCTTTTGAACGACTCTGCTTGCAGCCGGAGTGAAAAAGGCATCAGTGGTCGGGCCCGCGACCGGTGGGATACGTACGGCTAATTAACTGTTCTTCATGACAATCGAATCCACGACATCGGCCACGTTCTCGCAGCAGTCGGCGCAGTACTCCAGGAAGGCGTAGACGTCACGCCAGGCGATGACCTCGAGCGGGCCCTTGCCGTTGACGTGCAGGTTGCGCATAGCGTTGATGTAGAGCTCGTCGGCCTCGGACTCGATAGTGTTGATCTGGATGACGAGCTCGCGTAGGGTCTTGGACTTGCGGTAATTGGGAAGCTCGACCATCAGGTCCTTCATAGCGCGGCAGGCGTCGGTCACCTTGTGGGCGATGACGATGGCATCGGGGTGGATGCTCTGGATGTTGGTGAAGTAGACGCGCTGCACGACGCCCTCGATACGGTCAAGCACAGTGTCGAGCGAGCAGCTCATCAGATCCAGATCCTCGCGCTCAAGCGGGGTGATAAAGGCAGTGAGCAAGGCATCCTCGAGCTCATGGTGCTTCTTGTCGGCCGCATGCTCAATCGCATGCATCTCCTCGAGCATGCCGTGGATCTGCGCGGGGTCAAAGTTCTCAAAAATCTTGATGAGCAACTCTGCGGCCTGGACGGCAAGGTCGGCGCAGGCGACGTAGTTGTCAAAGTAGAACGAATCGGGTTTCTTTGCCATGAGTGGGTCCTTTCGAGGCGAAGACGGGTGGGTGAGGTATTGCGGTCCGGATGGACGTTCGGTTTGACTAGAGGAACATCATGAACAGCTTGGCCATGACAAAGCTGATGAGTCCACAGGCAGGGAAGGTGAAGAACCAGGTGAACATCATGTCCTTGACGACACCGAAGTTGATGGCCGAGAGGCGCTTGACGGCGCCGACGCCCATGATGGCGCAGGTTTTGATGTGCGTGGAGGACACGGGGATGCCGGTAAGGGTGGCAAGTAGCAGGTTCGCGGCGCCCGCGAGGTCGGCAGAGAAGCCCTGATACTTCTCGAGCTTAACCATGCTCTGGCCGACGGACTTGATGATGCGCTCGCCGCCCACGCTGGTGCCGATGCCCATGGTGGCCGAGCACAGCAGCATGATCCAGATGGGGATGCCGGCGTCGCCGACGCTCGTCTGCCCGCTGGCAAAGGCGACACCTAAAAAGAGCACGCCGATAAACTTTTGTCCATCCTGCGCGCCGTGCATAAAGCTCATGGCCGCAGCGCTTGCGATCTGAGCGTATTTAAAGAAGACATTGGCACGTCGTCTGTTGGCGGCGGCGAAAAGAATCGAGACGAGCTTGCACAGGACCCAGCCCATGACAAAACCCAGGCCGATGGAGAGCGCCAGGCCGTAGATGACCTTCATCCACTCGTGGACGTTGACGCTGCTCGCGCCGCCGAGGGCGATGGCGGCACCGGTCAGGCCGGCGATAAGGCTGTGGCTTTGCGAGGTGGGGATGCCAAAACGCGATGCCGTGGCACCGTAGACGACGATGGAGAACAGCGCCGCGCAGAGGCATGCGAGCGCCATGGTGCTGTTTCCGCCAAAGTCGACGATATGTGAGATGGTGTTGGCGACGCTCGCGTTAAAGTGCGTCATGATGAGCACGCCGAGGAAGTTGAATGCGGCGCTCATGAGAATGGCGGCGCGGGCGGGCATGCAACGCGTGGTGACACAGGTCGCGATGGCGTTAGGCGCGTCGGTCCATCCGTTGACGAAGATAGCGCCGAGCGCGAGGAACACGGTGACGGCAAGGACTGGGTTCGACACAATTTGGCCGAGGAAGGTTGAGAACGTTACGTCCATATATGGGCTTTCTCGAAGTTTGCAGGCACGTTACAAAAACATGATAAATCGTATCACCTCCTGTGGGTTTCTTTACCGAGTTCTGATGGGAGAAGTGATTTTTTTGGCACTAACATTGAACATTAGCCCTGTTGACCGCGGGTGTTCTTTTTGCTAACACGCCATGAGGACATGCGCGCGCGTCCCAACATCCCAAAATCACAGTCTGTTCGCTTTACAATATGCAAACATGCGTTCGATAATAGGGGACATGGAATATCGACAGACAGACGGCAAAACTCGGCGCGTGCACAAGCAGTATGTGGACGTCGTGGCCCGCATCCTCGCGGGCGGACAAGTCGTGCCGGTTACCGTCTGCTGGGTCGACGGCCGCTGTTTTACGATTGACGAGATTGTCTCGTCCACCGGTTTTGGCCTAACGGTTCACGGCATTCGTACGGCGACCTATAAGGTTCGTTTTGGCGGGCATGCGACCGAACTGTATCTGGAAGAACAGGCGCGCGAGCGACCGGATGGCTCGCAGGCTCATCTGATGCGTTGGTGGGTGTGGGCATTCGACCGTACACTCGAGAGTGAACGCCGCAGGTAAGAGTGCGCGGCATTCGGGTACAATGGCAGGAATCTTGTCATCTGCTGTGCCGTCTTTCACGGCACTTTTTGAAAGGACGAAGTATGAACGATATCCAGGGCTATCAGAACGGCCCCATCGAAACCGGCGCAAGCCGTGCCAAGGAGATGTCGCCGCGCGCGTACAACCTTGTCATGTCTGCCCTGATCTTTTTGGGCTTTTGCGCCATGGGCGCCGGTGCTTACTTTACGAGCACCATGTCGTTTGCGCGCATGATGATGAGCGGCGCCGCTTTGCCGCTGGTCTTTGGCTCATTTATTTTGACCATCGTCGGCATGGTCATGATGTCGGCCGCTGCCAGCAAACAGTCCGTGGGCCTGTCACTCGTGGGCTACGTGGTCTTTGCGAGCACCTTTGGCCTGACGGCGTCGTTTGGTCTTGCCAACTACGACCTGCCTACCATTAACACCGCCTTTATCGCCACCGCTGCTATCACCTTTGTCTTTGGTGCGCTGGGCGTGACCTTCCCCAAGTTCTTCCAGCGTGTGTATGGCATTGGTTTTGGCATCCTGCTTGCCACGATTCTGGTCGAGATCGTGCTGATGTTCATGGGCGTTTCGCAGTCCATCACCGACCTGATCGTGATTGTGGTGTTCGCCGGCTTCATCGGCTACGACACCTATGTGGCAACGACGGTGCCGCCCACGCTGCCCAACGCCGTGCTTATGGCATCCAACCTGTTCGTGGACATCATCAACGTGTTCCTGCGCATTCTGAACATCCTTGGTCGTCGCGACTAGTGCCAAATTGCAGCGGTGCTTGCCGTGCGCGCAACTCGATACGAAAGGCGGTCCTTCGGGGCCGTCTTTTTTGTGTGCGGCGGGGTATCATGGATGGGAAAAGCCGATAGCGGCAGAGACCGAGAAAGGTGACCACTTATGGCAGACGTCGACAACAGGAACCGTAACCGCAGGCCTAATCGCGCGGGACAGCCCAATCCCAAGCGCGAGGCGCGTGCCAAGGCCGCCGAGCGTCACGTGGCGACTGTGTCCGAAGCGTGCGCCAAGGATATTGAGCGCTCGCTTGCCGGCGTGCGTGAGTTCGATGGCATGCCTGCTGGATTTGTCGCGGCGATGAAGGCTAAGGCCCAAGCGGCCGACACTGCCGAGGAACAGCTTGCCGAGGAGTCTGAGGCCGCTGAGGTTGCATCCGCAGAGACCGAGGTTACGGCTGAGCCTGCGCCCGCAGCCGAGCCCGCGCCTGCCGCCGAAAAGCCCGCTCCGGTCCTGCCCGAGGTCACCGTGCTCGACGCCTCTGCCACGCAGGCCATTCTGGACAACGGCCGCGGCTATGCGCAGTTCTGCGACATGGCTGTGCTCGCCTTTGCCTCGTTCACCAATCCGGGCGGTGGCTACATCCAGGGCTATCTGGGCCAGGAGGCCACGCTCTGTGCCGATTCGTATCTGTACAACGTCCTCGATAAGCAGCGTAAGTGGTACGGCGAGAACCGTCGCCGCAACATCAACTGCGAGCTTTACCGCAACCGTGCACTGGTGGTGCCTGCGGTGCGCTTCGACCGCAACCACGTGCATGCATATGCCGACGTAATCGTCGCCGCCGCGCCCAACGCCAAGCGCGCTCGCCAGGAGTATCGCGTGGGTGACGATGCCTTGCTGGATGCCCTGCGCGATCGCATCCGCTTTGTGCTTGCCATCTGCGACGAGCTGGGTCGTGAAAAGTTAGTGCTGGGCGCTTGGGGCTGCGACAACAACGGCTTTGACGCCGAAGCCGTGGCCGAGCTCTTCCGCAAGGAGCTCGCATCGGGCGACTTTAAGGTCAAGCAGGTCTTCTTTGCCGTGCCTTCTACGCGTTGGGACGAGGACTTTGCCAAGTTCGAGCACGTGCTGGCAAACTTCCCCGAGCGCAACGAGGAGTCCTATGCCCAGGTTGCCGCTCGCGCTGCGGCTGCTCGCGCCGCCGAGCAAGCCCAGGCTGCCGCCGAGGACGATGAGGACGATGACGATTGGCACAAGTACCTGTAATCGGTATGTGCTGACAGATAGGTCGATCCGGCAGGAGAGACTGCTCCCGCCGGCTTTTTACTAGAGGAAGGGCTTACGATGAAAAACATTCTGTGCTTTGGCGACAGCAATACCTATGGCTATGATCCGGCGGGCATGCGCGACGGCACCGCGGTGCGCTATGCGCACGATGTGCGCTGGTGCGGCGTGGCACAGCGTGACCTGGGCGAGGGCTGGCATGTGATTGAGGAGGGGCTCAACGGCCGCACGACGGTGCGCGACGATATGTGCCATCTGGACACTAACCTCAACGGCATTCGCGCGTTGCCGATGCTGCTCGAGTCTCATAAGCCGCTGGATGCGATCGTGATTATGCTGGGCACCAACGACTGCAAGACGGTCTTTAGCGTGGGGGCTGCCGATATCGCTGACGGTGCTATGGCGCTGATTCGCACCGTCCGCGCGTTTCCCTGGACCGAAGCCGCGCCCTGCCCGCGTATTCTGCTGATGGCGCCTATCAAGATTAAATCGCAGATCGCCGATGTGTACATGACCGACTTTGACGAGCGCTCCGTCGAGGCCTCGGAGCATTTTGCCGAATACTATAAGTATGTTGCCGAACAGTTTGGCTGCGACTTTTTGAATGCCGCCGATTTTGCCGAGCCGGGCGATATCGATTATCTGCACATGATGCCCGAAAGCCACGAGAGCCTGGGCCACGCCGTGGCAGCCAAGCTCAAAGAGATGCTCGGAGAGTAGCGCGGCCCAAAGCGCTACAAAAGTTCCCCTTGCGGCGGCTTGTTTCGTTGGTTTGTCTTGATCTGTAACAGTTGTAAGGCTGAAAACGGGCTAGATGTTACAGATCGAGATTATTTAGGTCGATATCGGTCGTTTGTCTCGATCTGTAACATCTAGGGTCGATTTTGCCGAGCTACTGTTACAGATCGAGATGTTTGTGGGAACCACCGCAAAGGCGTCTGCCCCTTTGCGGTGGTTTTGGGCTGCGAATCTTAATATTGCCACATGTGGTTGACGGGACCGGAGCCTTTGCCCATGTCAAAGCCGGCGGCGAGAGCGCCCGTTAGGTAGGCCTTGCCGGCGTTGACGGCATCGGCAAGATCCATGCCCTGGGCCAGCGCGCAGGCGATGGCGGACGAAAGCGTACAGCCGGTGCCGTGCGTGTTATTGGTGTCGATACGCTTGTGACGGAACCACGTGGTGAGCGGATCGCCCAGATGGTTGCCCTCGTCATCGAGCGGCGCGGGCTCTGCTAGCACATCGTTGGCTTCGTTGACAAAATGCCCGCCCTTAACGAGGGACGCGCAGCCAAAGCGGCGGGTGAGGAGCATGGCGGCATTTTGCTGCGTGCGCTCGGAATCGACCTCGTAATCGAGCAGTGCCATGGCCTCGGGAATATTGGGCGTGATGACGGTCGCCAGTGGGAACAGGCGACGGGTAAGCGCTTCGGCGGCGTCCTCTGCGATCAGGCGAGCGCCCGAGGTGGCGACCATGACGGGGTCGACGACGATATTTTGTGCGTCCCAGGCACTCAGGCGGTCGGCGATAACCTCGATAATCTCGGCAGAGGAGACCATGCCGATCTTGACGGCGCTGGGTCGAATATCGTCAAAAACGGCATCGATCTGCGCCGCGACAATGTTCGGGGAGATATTCTGCACGGCGGTGACGCCGAGCGTGTTTTGTGCGGTGATGGCCGTGATGGCCGTCTCGGCATACAGGCGGTGCGCCGTGATGGTCTTGATGTCGGCCTGAATGCCGGCACCACCGCTGGAATCGGATCCTGCGATGGATAGAACGGCGGGTACCTTACTGCGATCCATGTTCGCTCCCTTGATCGGTCGGATTCAAATGGGTCTTCTGTCTGCATTATAAAGTTGCCCGGGCCGGCTGTATGCCGATCCCGGGCGGACGGTGCAATCTTTACGTAAATGTAAGAAAATGTTCACATGTCAACAATTGACGAACACCTTGTGGCCGTTTGTGGCTCCGGTGACGAGTTAGTCCTCCATGCCGAGGTCGATCGTCGTGCCTTCGAACACCTTGTTAACGGTGCGGACGGCGCACATCTTGCCACACATGGTGCAAGTGCCCTCGGTGGCGGCGGGGGACTCCTCGTAGCGCTTCTTGCCCGTAACCGGGTCGAGCGCGCACTTCCACATGGTGTCCCAGTCGAGCTTGCGGCGTGCCTGGCCCATCTTGTCGTCCATGTCGCGGGCGTGGGGCACCTTCTTGGCGATATCGGCGGCGTGTGCGGCGATCTTGGTGGCCATGAGTCCATCGAGCACGTCTTGGGCGTTGGGGAGGCACAGGTGCTCGGCCGGCGTCACGTAGCACAGGAAGTCGGCGCCGGAGCTGGCGGAGATGGCACCACCGATGGCGGCGGTGATGTGGTCATAGCCCACGCCGATATCGGTCACCAGCGGCCCGAGCACATAGAACGGGGCGTTGTGGCACAGGCGCTTCTGCAGCTTCATGTTGGCGGCGATTTCGTCGAGTGCCATGTGACCCGGGCCCTCGACCATGACCTGGACGCCAGCGGCCCAGGCACGCTTGCACAGCTTGCCCAGCTCGATCATCTCGGCGGTCTCGGTGGCATCGTTGGAGTCGTAGAGGCAGCCCGGGCGGCAGGAGTCGCCGAGCGAGATCGTCACGTCGTACTCGTGGCAGATCTCGAGCACCTCGTCGTAGAACTCGTAGAAGGGGTTCTCATTGCCGGTGACCTCCATCCAACCAAACAGCAGCGAGCCGCCGCGGCTGACGATGTTCATGAGACGGCCAGTCTCCTTAAAGGTCTTAATGACCGACTTGTTGATGCCGCAGTGGATGGTCATAAAGTCCACGCCGTCTTCGGCGTGCGCGCGAACGACCTCGAGCAGGTCGTCCTTGGTGAGCTTGACCAGCGGCTTTTCCATGTAGCCGATGGCGTCGTACATGGGGACGGTGCCCACCATGAGCGGCGTCTCGTCGATGAGTTGCTGGCGGAACTGGCGCGTCTTGCCCGAGTTGGAGAGGTCCATGATGGCGTCGGCGCCAAAGTCCTCGGCGATCTTGACCTTCTTCCATTCCTCGGCGGCATCGGCCTTGTCGCCCGAGATGCCCAGGTTGACGTTGACCTTGGTGGACAGGCCCTCGCCGACACCAAAGGCGCGCATGCCCTTTTTGATATGCACGATGTTGGCGGGAATGGCGATGCGGCCGTCGGCCACGCGCTCGCGGATGTACTCGGGGTCGCGATGCTCGCGCTCGGCGACCTCCTTCATCTGCGGTGTGATCTGCCCGGCGCGGGCGAAGTCGATTTGCGTGACGAGCTTGGGCTCGGTCTGTGTGCTCATTGGCACGGCTCCCTTCGTTGGCATTACCCATATCAGGTTTGCGGGTCAGGGCGGGCGCGCCCAGTCTCAGCCTGCCGTCTTGTCCTGCAAGCTCCCCGTTTATGTGGTGGGCTCAAGTATAGCTCGAATGGGTACGATTGACGCGATGAGCATGCCCGTGGGGAGGCGAACATGGAAGACAAGCATCTATATCGAGAGACGCAGTGGGATGTGTCGGCCGAGGAGGGCCGTGCCCATCATGGGCTGGTCGCAATTGGTTTTGCGATCTTTGTCGTGATGGTGATTGCCTGCTGTATCTGGATGTTTGGCGGGCGTGGGGAAGCTGCCTGGACGTTTGAGGCCGATGATGGCCTGCCGATCATGACGGTGAAGGTTACGGGCGGCAACACCGTTGCCGCGCCGGGCGACTATTGGTATCCGCGCGATGAGTTTGTGCAATTGCAGCTGAGTGGTGGGTCCATTCCAGGTGAAGAAATCGAGCGCGTGACCTTCGATGCGTCGCTTAAGACGCTGTTGGTTGAGCTCAAAGATCAAGGGGATGTGCCCACGACCATGGATATCGCCTTGACGGAATGGCGTCTGGAGCCTCCGACGGGTGTTGCGGTGTCCGAGGTCGAGCACGTCAAGATTGCCTATCAGGACGGTTCGACAAATGAAATTGCCAAAGCCGACGGCTTGGCGGAATAGACGCCGTGCCTAGGCAGCACATTCAAAAGTAGCGGTGGTTCTACAAGGTCTGTTCGTTCAGGAAGACCAAAGTGTTTTTATTTGAAAGCTCGGGAAGGTGACGATAACCAACGTCGAACGCGGTGAGCCCGCTTACATCCTCGAGCTTGTTTTCTGCCATCCACCGCACCATGGAGCCGCGCGCCTTTTTGCTGGCGGTCGACCGTTGGATGGGCTTCCCGTTGCGGATACCCTCGCCAAAGAGGCACGTGACGGCTGTGGCGTCGCCCGCGAGGTGGGGCAGAACGGCTTTGGCATACTCTACGCTGGCGAGGTTGACGATCGTGGTGTTTGAGCCTGCCGGGGCGATAGCCCGCGCGAGCTTGTCGCTCCAAAACGCGTAGAGGTCTCGGGCATCGTCGACGGAGAGCTTCGCTCCCATTTCGAGCCGATAGGGCGACACGCCGTGGAAGGGGCGTACGCATCCGTAGAGTCCCGAGAGGATCCAGAGATGGTTTTGCAGCCAGTCAAGCTGTGCGGCATCCATGACCTCGGGCGCCATGCTTTGGTATTGGATGCCGTGGTAGGACATGACGGCGGGGGAGAGGTGACGGGCGATATCGGGATCGGCGAGGTCGGCATCGCTCAGGACGGGCATAAATTCGTGAAGCGTATCCAGGCACGTTGCAAGCAGCCTGTCGCTCACGTTCCAAAGGGCCTGAAGACCTGCCGCGCCATCCTCGCGTTCGATGCCCAACAGTGCCTGATGGAGCCGGGCCGTCTGATGTGCAAAAGGCGGTATGCCCCAAACGTCAAAGGCATCTTGAGCTGTCCGCATCTGTTTGGCGGGCGAAATGACGACCTGTAGCACGGAATCCTCCTCCCGCTAAAAAAGTTGCGGTGAAATGCAGACCGCTTTCCCTGTTGGAAGGCCTGATGAATCCGTATTTCACCGCAAGTTACAAGGGACTGGTTAGGCGCGCTCGATGAAGGCCTTGTAGCCGCGATATGCCTCGTAGATGTCGGCCTTGTTGGCGACCTCCCACAGGGCGTGCATGGACAGGACGGCAACGCCGGAGTCGATGACGTTCATGCCGTACTTGGCCATGATGTAGGCGATGGTGCCGCCGCCGCCCGCGTTGACGCGACCGAGCTCGCAGGTCTGGAAGTCCACGCCTGCCTCGTCCATGATGTCGCGGACGAGGGCCACGTACTCGGCGTCGGCGTCGTTGGAGCCACCCTTGCCGCGGCTGCCCGTGTACTTGTTAAAGCACAGGCCGCGGCCCATGAAGGCGGCGTTCTTGGTCTCGAACTTGCCGGCATAGCCCGGGTCGAAGCCGGCGGACACGTCGGAGGAGAGCATACGACTGCGGGCGAGTGCACGGCGCAGGGCAAGCGGGCTGTCCTCGCCGGCGAGCGTCATGATCTCGGCGACGGTGTTCTCGAAGAAGCGGCTCGTCATACCGGTGGCACCCACGGAGCCGATCTCCTCCTTGTCGACGATGAGCGTGATGCTCGTGCGCTCCACGTTGGCCACATTGATCTGAGCGAGCATGGACGGATAGGCGCAGACGCGGTCGTCGTGGCCATAGCCCAAAATCATGGAGCGGTCGAGGCCCATGTCGCGGGCCGGGCCGGCGGGCACGACCTCGATCTCGGCGGAGAGGAAGTCCTCCTCCTCGACGTCATACTGCTCCTTGAGGATGTCCAAGAACATTTGCTTGACGGGCTCCTTGGGGGCGTCCTTGTCGTCCTCGTCAAACTTGACGGGGCGGCCACCCACGATCACGTCGAGGATCTCGGCGTCGACGGCGTCCTTGGCGGGCTTGGCCATCTGCTCGCTCGAGAGGTGGATCAGCAGGTCGGAGATGGTAAAGACCGGGTCGTCTGCCTTGTCGCCGATGTTGATGTCGACGGTGGTGCCGTCCTTTTTGCAGATGACGCCTACGAGTGCGAGCGGGGAAGCGACCCAGTGGTAGCTCTTGACGCCGCCGTAGTAGTGCGTGTCGAGATAGGCCATGTCGCCGGCCTCGAAGGCGGGGTTTTGTTTGAGGTCCAGGCGCGGCGAGTCCACGTGGGCGCCCAGGATGTTAAAGCCCTGCTCGAGCGGGGCGGTGCCCAGGTTGACGAGCATGAGGTCCTTGCCGTGGTTGGCGGCGTACACCTTGTCGCCTGCCTTGAGCGCGCGGCCCTCGGCGATCACGGTCTCCAGATTGACGTAGCCCGCCTCCTCGGCCATCTTGATACCGGTCTTGACGCACAGGCGCTCGGTCTTGTTCTCGCTCAAAAACTGCTTATAGCCGCGGCAAAGCTCCTCGAGCTCCTCGATCTGCTGTGGCGTGTACTTTTTCCATGCGCAGGGACGCTCCATGACGCAGGCTCCTTTCGGATCGATCGTGCTGGTTGATGTACCGTGAGCCATCGTATCACGCGCGGGCCCGCGGCGGCAGGGGAGCCTGATGTGCGGTGGTCGCGGGGCGGGGAGCGTGTAAACTGGAGTAAGCAAACCGTGCCCAGCCCAAAGCGAGGTATTCAATATGTCTGACAAGCGCCGCACCTTTGCCGTTATCGACGGCAACTCGCTCATGCATCGCGCCTTCCACGCCGTGCCGCCGACCATGAACGCGCCGGACGGTCGCCCCACCAATGCGATCTTTGGCTTTCTGAACATGTTTCTCAAGATGATCGACGCCTTTAACCCCGACGGTGTGGTCGTGGCGTTTGATAAGGGCAAGCCGCGCGTGCGCATGGAGATGCTGCCGCAGTATAAGGCGCAGCGCCCGCCCATGGACCCCGATCTGCACGCGCAGTTTCCGATGATCAAGGAGCTGCTCGGCGCGCTCAACGTGCCGATTCTGCAGTCCGAGGGCTGGGAAGGCGACGATATCCTGGGAACCATGGCGCGCCTGGGCGAGCAGGCCGGCTGTGACATGCTGCTGGTGACCGGTGATCGCGATATGTATCAGCTCGTGACCGAGCACGTCAACGTGGTCTCGACCCGCAAGGGCCTGTCCGACGTGGCGATCATGACGCCCGAGAGCGTGGACGATCTATATCACGGCATCACGCCGGCGCTCGTGCCCGATTTTTATGGTCTGAAGGGCGATACGTCCGATAACATCCCCGGCGTACCGGGCATCGGCCCCAAAAAGGCGAGCGCGCTCATTGCGCAGTACGGTAGCCTGGACGAGGTCATCGCACACGCCGACGAGGTCAAGGGCAAGATGGGCGAAAACCTGCGCGCACACATCGACGACGCGCTGCTGAGCCGTAAGGTGGCGACCATCCGCACCGATGCGCCCGTTGAGCTCGATTTTGAGGCGACGTCCTTCCCGGCGTTTTCTGCCGATGAGGTTTCCGCGGCGCTGGGTACGCTTGGTATCACCGTCATGCAGAACCGTTTCTTGGCGCTGATCGGCGGCGAGGGCGGGGCTGCGGCCACTGCCAGCACGTTTGAGATTCCCCACGTTATGCGCGCTGCCGCCGGCGATGCCGAGGCGCTCGCTGCCGCTGCCGCAGAGGTTTCGCGTGCGATCAAGGCAGGCGAGTGGGTTGCCGCCGTGGTGGACGATGACAAGGAGGAGGGCGCGCTTTTTGGCCTGACACGCACGCTGTGGCTGGCGACGCCCAAAGGACTGCTTGCACTTGAGGAGGGCGATGGCGGTGCGCCTGCCGTGGTCGATGGCTTCAACTTCGCTCACGGCGTGATTGCCGGCGTGCTTGCGCGCCTGTTTATGGAGGGCCGCGTGGCGAGCCCGGATATGAAAGCGCTGCTGCATGAGCTTTCGCCCATCGATTCCTCCGAGCCCGAGCTCATGGATCCGCTGGCAGTTGATTCCACGCGCATCTTCGATACCGTGGTTGCCGCCTACCTGTTGGATTCCGACCGCTCCGAGTTTGACGAGGCGTATCTGGCCGATACCTATCTGCAGATGGCGCTGCCTGCGGCGCGCGGTGCAGAGGGTGCCGGTGAGGACGCTCCTGCGCCCGCCGCTCGCACGGCGGCCTTGACGCTGGCGCTGGTCGTACCGCTGCGCGACCGCATGACCCGCGAGAACGCCGTCAACGTGTTCGATGGCATCGAGATGCCACTCGTGCCGGTGCTTGCCAAGATGGAGCGCGCGGGCATGCTCGTGGACCCCGACCGTCTGCATAGTCTGTCCGAGGGGCTTGCTACCCAGATTGCCGAGGTCGAGCGCAGCATCCGCGACCTGGCCGGCGACGAGACCTTTAACATCGGAAGCCCCATGCAGCTCTCGCACGTGCTGTTTGACGTTATGGGGCTTCCGACCAAGGGCCTCAAAAAGACCAAGCGCGGCTACTATTCGACCAACGCCAAGGTGCTGAGCGACCTTGCCCGCGACCACGAAATCGTGCGTCTGATCTTGGACTGGCGTGAGAAGTCCAAGATCAAGTCCACCTATCTGGACACGCTGGGCCCGCTGCGCCGCGGTGACGGTCGCGTGCACACCACGTACAACCAGACCATCACGGCAACGGGTCGCCTGTCCTCGAGCGACCCGAACCTACAGAACATCCCGACGCGCTCTGAGCTTGGTCGTACCGTCAAGACGGCGTTTTCGGCGGGCGAGGGCAGCGTCTTTTTGGCGGTGGACTACTCGCAGATCGAGTTGCGCCTACTCGCGCATCTTTCGGGTGATGAACATCTGGTACGTGCCTTTAACGAGGGTGAGGACTTCCATGCCGAGACGGCCGCGCGCGTGTTTGGCGTTCCCGTGTCCGAGGTAACGCCCGATCTGCGCAGCCGCGCCAAGGCCGTGAACTTTGGCATCGTGTACGGTCAGCAGGCGTACGGCCTGTCGCAGTCGCTGCACATCTCGATGGCCGAGGCGCGCGACATGATCGACCGCTACTACGAGGCCTACCCGGGCGTGCGCACGTTCCTCGACAACGTGGTGGCGCGCGCCAAGCAGACGGGCTATGCCGAGACCATGTACGGACGCCGTCGTCATATTCCGGAGCTCAAGGCCAAAAACCCGCAGCTCCGCGGCTTTGGCGAGCGCACGGCTATGAACCATCCCATGCAGGGTACCGCGGCGGACATCATCAAGATTGCCATGGCCCGCGTAAGCCGCCGCCTGGAAGAAGAGGGCTTTGCCGCCCACATGATCCTGCAGGTGCACGACGAGCTGGACTTTGAGTGCCCCGTCGACGAAGTCGAGCGCCTGACCGCCATGGTCCAAGACGTCATGGAACACGTCGTAGACCTACGCGTACCCCTCATCGCCGAAGCCAGCACCGGCATAACCTGGGCCGACGCCAAATAAAGACCCTCCATCAACCCCAAAGTGACCAAAAGCAGAAGGGGGCTCCTTGCCAACAAGGAGCCCCCTTCATTCCAAAAAATCAGCCAAGTATCTAGGCGCCAAGACGCCATCCAGGCGGCAAGCAAGTCACCGCAGGCCCTGGCCGGGCGAGCGGGTAAGTTTTTCGTAGATTCCGCACGAGCCGGAAAGCACTTAATGTGCTTTCCGAGCGAGCCCAGGACCTGACCGAACGAAAAACTTACCCGCTCGCCCGGTCAGGTCCGACGAGCAACGTTAACGAGCCGCCAAGATGGCGTCGATGAGCGTCAGTACGCCCCCGTCGTTGTTGCTCGGAATGCGCCACTTGGCATGTGCGTTCATGTGCTCCTCGGCATTGTCCACGATAAAGCTGTGCCCGACGCGCTCCAGCATGGGGATATCGTTGTAGGTGTCGCCCACAGCGGCGGCGTCGGCGATATCGATGCCCAGGCGCTCGCAGAGATGCGCCACGCCCGAACCCTTGTCGACGCCCAGGTTCATAAAGTCGATCCACTCGCGGCCAGCATTGGTGACGTATAGTCGGTCCGAGAATGCCGGGCTGTAGTCCTCGCGAAACGCCGGCTCGGCGTCGTAGTCGGGGAAGAAGATCGAAATCTTGTTGGATTCGACGTCAAGGCCCTCAAAGGTATCGACGTAGTTGATCGTGTTGTAGTACACGCTGATTTCGTTGTGATACTGATGGTCACGGGCAAGCACATAGAACTCGTCGTAGCAGCACAGCACGGGGACGGCGCGCGAATCCTCCGAGGCGCGGCTCAAGACCTGCTGATACAGTTCAGCGTCGATATTGCTCTTATAGATATACTCTCCGCGATAGATGACGCAGGCGCCGTTGTCGGGACAAAAGGCCAGGCGGTTCTTAATGCTCTCGAACATCTCCTCGAGCTTGGGGGCGGGGCGTCCGCTGGCGGGGCAGAACACGATGCCAGCCTCGGCGAGCTTGTCCAGGCGCTCATCGAGGCCCTGGGGCAGCACGCGCTCGTCGGTCAGCAGCGTCTTGTCCATGTCGACGGCGATGAGCTTAATGTTTCTGATATTGGCGTCCGATTCGTAAGTTTGCATAAAAGCGAGCCTTTCGTTTCGAAATTGTTTCAGACGTTATAACCATCAACTCGTAGTCGGGCGTATTTTCGCAGGAACGGAGCGTATTTGCACCACGCTTCACAAATTAATGAAAAAACTTTTCAGAAATTTGAATTTGTCGCTTGTACAGCAGGCGCTTTAGCGTAGTATAGCGAACATCGAAAACGGAGACGGAAAAACAACCGCTTACCGAGGAAAAGGTACCGTTTGCGATATTAGAATTGCGCCCGGCGATAGGTGAAAGGAGAGGCAGATGCAGTTCGTAAAGATCATCACCACTGCAGACAATGCCATCCGACGCCAGCGCGCAATTTCCCGACGACGATAACAATCGTCTCTGTCCGCATGGGGCGAATTGCCTCAACAGAGTCATTTTGAGGTCGTTGGGTTTTAGCGCGACATTGCTGCATGTTTCTAGGGCATGTATGTGCTGATTTTTGCTATTTAACCTGATATTGCACGGTTTTTGACCTCAAAGTGACTTGCAACTGACCGATGTTCTAATTAGCTACCAAGGGCGAAAGGAAACAGCCATGAGCAAGGAAAAAGTCGTTCTCGCATATTCCGGTGGTCTTGATACATCCGTATGTGTCAAGTGGCTCCAGGACGAGAAGAATCTCGATGTCGTTTGCGTCTGCGGCAACGTGGGCCAGGAGGAGACCGGCCTGGATGCCAAGAAGCAGAAGGCGCTCGACCTGGGCGTTCTCGATTGCCAGGTGCTCGACCTGCGCGACGAGTTCTCCGATGAGTTCCTGACTAAGGCCATCGCCGCAAACTCCATGTACGAGAACAAGTACCCGCTGCTCTCCGCCCTGTCTCGCCCGCTGCTCGCCAAGAAGCTCGTCGAGGTCGCTCACGAGTTTGGCGCGACCTGCGTCGCCCATGGCTGCACCGGCAAGGGTAACGACCAGGTCCGCTTCGAGGCTGCCGTCAAGGCCCTCGACCCCGAGCTTAAGGTTATCGCCCCGGTTCGCGAGTGGGATCTGAAGTGCCGTCCCGATGAGGTCGCCTATGCTCACGCCCACAACGTGCCGGTTCCCGAGGGTGCCAACGACAGCCCCTATTCCATCGACGACAACCTGTGGGGTCGTGCCATTGAGTGCGGCCACCTGGAGGATCCCTGGAACGAGCCGCTCGACGACGCCTGGGTTATGACCAAGAATCCCGAGGACACGCCCGACACCCCGACGTATACCGAGATTGAGTTTGAGGCCGGCAAGCCCATCGCCGTCGACGGCAAGAAGATGAAACTCTCCGAGATCGTCATCGCCCTCAACAAGATTTCGGGCGAAAACGGCTTTGGCCGTCTCGACCTGGTTGAGGATCGTCTGGTGGGCCTCAAGAGCCGCGAGTGCTATGAGGTTCCCGGAGCCCTGACGCTCATCACCGCCCACAAGGCACTCGAGGACATTTGCGTCGAGGGCGACCTGCTCAAGACCAAGATTAAGCTCGAGCAGGATTGGGCCACCGCCGTGTACAACGGCCAGTGGTACAGCCCGCTCAAGAACGCGCTCGACGCCTTTATGGCCGATACCCAGAAGTTCGTGACCGGCACCGTCCGTCTGAAGTTCTTTAAGGGCAATTGCCATGTCGTCGGCCGCAAGAGCCCCTTCAGCCTCTACGACTACGGCCTGGCCACCTATGACCGCGACACCACGTTTGACGAGAAGGCCAGCGCCGGTTTTATCGAGATCGATACGCTGTCGCTCAAGACGTGGGCTAAGGTCCAGGGTCCCAGCTCTGCTGCCGCCCAGGCTTAAGTCTTCCTTTCCTTGGTATCCGCGCGGCCCATCCGCGTGATACATAACGGGCGCATGGGGTCCCTACCTTTCGTTATGCTTGCTGACACTTCTTAACATCGGTGGCCCCTACGTTCCGCCCGCATATATGATGCCGCGTCTGCGGCTGAGTCCGAGTCCCGCCGGGGTTGTCTGGCGGGGCTCCTTCTATCAATTTGGCAGCTCTGCGCCTATATATATATGAGGAGTATCCATTATGTTCAATGCTTTCGCGCATGCTTTACTTGCCCTCGCGCCCGAGTTCGATGCCGCAAAGGTCGAGGACGTTCCTATGAGCCTGAAGGCCTGGATCGATGGTTCGCAGGGCAACATTCGGAGGGAGACGTTGGGCGCCAAGTGCATGGCGCGTCACTTCTTTGCAAATTAGCTACATGGTCCCGCGCACGGCGGGGAATGTGTAAAACTAGCGGTTGAAAATCGCTTTAGCGACAGCGCATTGCTTTGGGCGCTTGTTTTGGTATTTGGAGAAAGGAGACGGTTCCATGGCTCTTTGGGGCGGTCGTTTTGAGGCGGGCGTGGCCGAGGTCACGCAGGAGTTTGGCGCGTCGCTGCCGGTCGACAAACATCTCTATAAGCAGGATATCGCCGGATCTAAGGCACATGCCAAGATGCTGGCGGCCCAGGGCATTATCAGCGCCGAGGACGAGCAGGCGATTGCCGGGGGCCTGACCGGAATCGAACAGGATATCGATGCCGGCAACTTTACCTTCGACATCAACGACGAGGACATTCATATGTCCATCGAGAGCGAGCTGACGCGCCGCATCGGCGAGGCCGGTAAGCGCCTGCATACCGGACGTTCGCGCAACGACCAGGTGGCGACCGATACGCGCTTGGGCGTCAAGGCGCTGGCCAAGGAGCTCATGGAGGCCAATCTTGAGCTGCGCCACGTGCTGGTGGATGCGGCCAAACAGTACGACAAGGTGATTCTGCCGGGCTACACGCACATGCAGCATGCTCAGCCCGTGCTGCTGTCGCATCATCTGCTGGCGTATTCTTGGATGTTCGCGCGCGACTTTACACGCCTGAAGGCCGCCTTTGATGCTGCCGACAACTGCCCGTTGGGTGCTGCCGCGCTTGCCGGTACGAGCTATCCGCTCGATCGTCAGATGACGGCCGCCGAACTTGGTTTTGCGGGCGTGATCCCCAACTCGCTCGATGCGGTTTCCGACCGTGATTTCCTCCTCGACCTGCATTACGCCTGCTCCGTCATGGCGATGCACTTGTCGCGTCTTTCCGAGGAGATCGTGCTGTGGTCGAGCTCCGAATTTGGCTTTATCACGCTTTCCGACTCCTACTCCACCGGCTCGTCCATCATGCCGCAGAAGAAGAATCCCGACTTTGCCGAGCTTATCCGCGGCAAAAGCGGCCGTGTGTATGGCAACCTGGTGCAGCTGCTCGTGACCATGAAGGGCCTGCCGCTTGCTTACAACAAGGACTTGCAGGAGGACAAGGGGGGCGCGCTCGACACTGCCCATACGCTCATGCAGTGCCTGTCCGTTATGGCCGGTATGATTTCGACTTGGACCGTCAACGAGGATGCCATGGCGCGCGAGTGCGGCGTGGGGCACCTTGCCGCCACCGATGTTGCCGATTACCTGGCCAAGCGCGGTCTGCCGTTCCGCGAGGCACATGCCGTGGTGGGCCATCTGGTCCTGATGTGCGAGAAGCGCGGCTGCAATCTTGAGGACCTGCCGTTTGAGGTGTTCCAGGAGGCAAGCCCGCTCTTTGAGCACGATATTACCGAGGCGCTCGACATCCCGTCGATTGTCTCCGCACGCACGACCGAGGGCGGCACCGCCCCTGCCGCCGTTGCCGTGCAGCTGCAGCGTGCAGAGGCGCAGCTCGTGGCCGACGAGGGCGTGTTTGGATCGCTGACTAAGGTCGTCGAGATGGGCCACGGGGCAAAGTAAGGGTTTGGCTGAAGCGGCTTTGGCCATGTATTGATAAATCGTTTTTGCTCTTACGGGCGTCTGCTGATGCGGGCGTCCGTATTTTGTTGCCATGGGGGAGGGGCTTGTCGAGAACTTCTGTAGGACCTTTGGGCAGGTTGTGAAGGGGGTGCGTTCACGGGCGGCAACCGACCGTCCGCTCGGTTCGATGTGGTTGATGGGCGGTCAGATGGTACTCTAGTCGGGCTTCGAAACAGAAGTGACACATATGGAGCGCTTTAATAAATTGTAGCGATTCAATAAACAGCTTTTTGTTTAACTGCAGCTAAAACTCTGTTACGATGCAGTCCAGGCGGGTGCCGGAATGGGACTTGGGCACGCGCGAACCTACTTGAAAGGCTACCTTATGGCTATCGAGAAGACCTTCATCATGATTAAGCCCGACGCCGTGCGCGACCGTAAGATCGGCGAGATCGTTGCTCGCATTGAGCGCAGCGGCCTTGTCATCGAGCGCATGGAGATGACCACGCTCGAGCGCGCTACCGTCGAGGAGCACTACGCCCATCTGGCCGACAAGCCCTTCTTTGGCGGTCTCTGCGACTTTATGACGAGCGGTCCGGTCGTCAAGATGGTCGTTTCCGGTCTCTCCGCTGTCTCCAAGATGCGCACGCTCATGGGCGCTACCAACCCGCTTGACGCTGCTCCTGGTACCATCCGCGGCGACTTTGCCGTCGATGTTAACGCCAACGTGATCCACGGCTCCGACTGCCTGGAGAACGCCGAAATCGAGATTAAGCGCTTCTTTGGCTAAACCAGCTTTGACTCCTTAAAGCTGTTAGCGTGTTGCTTGGGCGCCGCGGAACTTCATCCGCGGCGCTCTTTTTATTCCAGTAGATTTTTTGGTAAACGCCTAGAAATCTACTAAAGAGCCCCCGTCCGGATCTTTCTTCCGGGCGGGGGCCGGCGTTAGCGTATGGCTTTGTAGGTCTTTAAGCCTCGTCGACGACCTTGAGTCCACGGGTCTGGTCGATCTCGTTGAGGAGATTGACGCGACGCTCGTGGCGGCCGCCCTCAAACTCGGCGTCGAGCCACTCGTCGACGATCATCTTGGCGAGCTCGGAGCCCACGACGCGGGCGCCAAAGGCGAGCACGTTGGTGTTGTTGTGCATGCGGGAGAGCTTGGCGCTGAAGGGCTCGGAGCACACGACGGCGCGTACGCCCTCGACCTTGTTGGCAGCCAGGCTAATCCCGACACCGGTGCCACAGATGAGGATGCCCAGGTCGACGTCGCCGTTGGCAACGGCCTTACCCACCTTATAGCCGGCGATGGGGTAGTCAAAGCTCTCGGAGGTGTTGGTACCAAAGTTTACGACATCGCAGCCGCGTTCCTTCAGGTGCTCGGAGATGATGTTCTTGAGCTCGACGGCTGCGTGGTCGTTACCGATACCGATCTTCATAGATGGTTCCTCTCTGGTCTGTGCGGCGAGATTGCTAATGGTTTTACCGCGTTCGACTGCATGATAGCGCGACTTCTGCGTAAACGCTCGGGCGTTTTTTGGTCAAATGCTTTAGCATGCAACAAGACCGGCTTCTCATGAATAATGCCGTCAGATTGCGCTTGAACGCCGTCCGTCGGAACCATGGTTGCGGTTTTTGGAGGCTTCGGTAGTTTGTGTGACAAGGGGCT
>CAJKZP010000024.1:0-21939 GCA_905204415.1 uncultured Collinsella sp.
GAAGTTTCCCGAGGGAAAGGCTCAGCCGCCACCCTGCGACCTACCGGGAATTGTTATGACGTACGTTGGCTGCAATTAAAAAGTGGGATCCGCCGTTCGAACGAACGGCGGATCCCACACTCACTTTTTATTCAGCCCTAGTCATCGCGCCAAGCCCCTTCTGCAGCACACGGTGCACCCGAGTCACCGCAGGCCGGGGCGGAGGTGGTCGATTTTCCCACTGAGCGACTCTGCTTGCAGCCGGAGCGAAGAGGGAAACTCGGCCCCCTCCGCCCCGGCCGGCCAGCTCAACCTACACCGTGTGCTGCGGCAGGTCCTGCAGGGCGATGACGTCCATGCCCATGTCGTTGGCGCTGCCGTGGCCCTGCTGGTCCTCGCGCACCGCCTCGATGGCACTCACATACGTGTTGGCGGCAGACATCGCGGTCACGCAGGTCACGCCGCGGCGCACGGCCTCGGTACGCAGCAGGTAGCCATCGCCACGCGAGCCCGGGCCGTACGGTGTGTTGATGATCACTGCAATCTTGCCATCGGCGATGAGGTCGCCGATGTTGGGACGCTCGCCGTCATGCGGGCCGCTGATCTTTTCCACGACCTCGCACGTCACGTTGCCTCCACGCAGAACGCGCGCCGTACCCTCGGTAGAGCAGATGTCAAAGCCCAGGTAGCGCAGGATACGCGCGACCGAAAGGATGTGACGCTTGTCGCGGTCGCACACGCTAATGAACACCTTGCCGCAGCTCGGATCGGGCAGCTGGTAGTCAATCGCCAGCTGCGTCTTGGCGTATGCTTCGGGATAGCTCTTGGCGATACCCATGACCTCGCCCGTCGACTTCATCTCGGGCCCCAGGATAACGTCGGCTCCCGGGAAACGGCCCCAGGGCATAACGGCTTCCTTCATGCAGAACCAGTCCAGCTGACGCTCGTCACTCGGCAGGCCCAAGCTCGCGATGGAATCGCCCGCCATGATACGCGCCGCGCACTTGGCCAGCGGCACGCCGGTGGCCTTGGAGATGAACGGCACGGTACGGCTGGCGCGCGGGTTGGCCTCGATCACGTAGACGGTCTCGCCCTTGATGGCATACTGCACGTTGACCAGGCCGCGGACTCCCAGCGCCATGGCGATACGGCGCGTGGTCTCGCGGAGCTTCGCCTGCAGGCTCTCGCTAAAGCTGAACGGCGGAATGCAGGTCGCGGAGTCACCGGAGTGAATACCGGCCTCCTCGATATGCTCCAGGATGCCACCGATATATACCTCCTCGCCATCGCACAGGGCGTCGACGTCGGACTCGATCGCACCCTCCAGGAAGCGGTCGAGATACACCGGGTAGTCGGGGCTAATGCGCGCGGCCTCGGCCATGTAATCGCGCAGATGCTCGGCATCATAGGCGATCATCATGCCGCGGCCGCCCAGCACGTAGCTCGGACGCACCAGCAGCGGGTAGCCGATGTGCGCGGCCACGGCCTCGGCCTCCTCAAACGAGGTTGCCTGGCCCGCCGGCGGATACATAATGCCCAGCTTGTCGAGCAGGGCGGCAAAACGCTCGCGGTCCTCGGCAAAGTCGATGGCATCGGGCTTGGTGCCCATGATGTTCACGCCACTCTCCTCGAGCATGCGTGCCAGCTTAAGCGGGGTCTGTCCGCCGAGCGTCACCACGACGCCGTCGGGACGCTCAACGTCAATGACGTCCATGACGTCCTCGTAGGTAAGCGGCTCAAAGTACAGGCGGTCGGACGTGTCGTAGTCGGTCGAAACGGTCTCGGGATTGCAGTTGACCATGATGGTCTCAAAGCCGCGGGCCGCCAGCGCATAGCTCGCATGCACGCAGCAGTAGTCAAACTCGATACCCTGGCCAATACGGTTAGGTCCAGCACCCAGAATCATCGCTTTGGGCTTATCTGCCGGCGTGGTCTCGTCGGGGGCCACGCACTTTTTGGCGACCGGGCTCGTGCGGTAGATGTTCTCGTAGGTCTTGTAGTGGTATTCCGTGGCGCTCGAGAACTCGGCGGCGCAGGTATCGACCGTCTTCATGCTGGGGACCACGCCCAGACCCTTACGGTAAGCGCGAACAAAGCGCTCGTCCGAGCCGGTCAGCGCGGCGATCTCGGCATCGCTCGTGCCATACTGCTTGAGCAGGCGCATCGCGTCGGCGTCAATGTCCTCCACGCGCAGGCCGCGGATGCTTTCCTGGACCTGCACCATATCGTTGATGCGATTGAGATACCACGGATCGATACCGCAGATGGCGTGGATGCGCGCAACATCCCAGCCACGGCGCAGGGCCTCGACCACAAAGAAGATGCGGTGCTCGGTCGGGGTTGCCACGGCCTGGGCGAGTTCATCGTCGCTCAGCTTGTCGGCACCTTCCTTGCCACCGGCGCAAATACCCTGGTGTCCATCCTCCAGCGAGCGCATGGCCTTGCCAAAGGCTTCCTCGAAGGTGCGGGCGATCGCCATAACCTCGCCGACGGCCTTCATGCGCGTGGTGAGCGTGGGGTCGGTACCCTTGAACTTCTCGAAGGCAAAGCGCGGCACCTTGACCACGCAGTAGTCGATCGTGGGCTCAAAGCAGGCGGGCGTGGCTTTGGTAATGTCGTTGACGATCTCGTCGAGCGTATAGCCCACGGCCAGGCGGGCGGCGGCCTTGGCGATGGGGAAACCCGTGGCCTTGGAGGCCAGCGCGGACGAACGGCTCACACGCGGGTTCATTTCGATGACGATCAGGCGGCCGGTCTGGGGGTTCACGGCAAACTGCACGTTAGAGCCGCCGGTCTCGACGCCGATCTTCTCCAAAATGGCGAGCGAGGCGACACGCATGCGCTGATACTCAAGGTCGGAGAGCGTCTGCGCCGGCGCCACGGTGATGGAGTCACCGGTATGCACGCCCATGGGGTCGAGGTTCTCGATGGAGCACACGATGATGCCGTTGCCGGCGTGGTCACGCATGACCTCCGTCTCGTACTCTTTCCAGCCCTCGATGGACTCCTCGACCAGCACCTCGTGGGCAGGCGAGAGTTCAAGGCCCTGGCTCACGATGGAGACGAGCTCCTCGTGGGTATGCGCGATGCCACCGCCGGCGCCGCCGAGGGTAAAGCTCGGACGCAGCACACAGGGGTATCCCACGCGTTCGGCGATGGCTTCGGCGTCTGCCACGCTGTAGGCATAGCCCGAGCGCGCGACCTCCAGGCCAATCTCGGCCATGGCCTCGTTAAAGAGCCTGCGGTCCTCGCCGCGCTCGATGGCGGCAAGGTCACAGCCGATCATCTCGACACCGTACTTGTTGAGCGTGCCGTCCTTTGCCAGCTCGACAGCGGCATTCAGACCGGTCTGGCCGCCCAGCGTGGGCAGCAGCGCGTCCGGGCGCTCCTTCTTGATCACGCGCTCGATAAATTCGGCGGTGATGGGCTCGACATAGGTGCGGTCGGCAAGGCCCGGGTCGGTCATGATGGTCGCCGGGTTGGAGTTGACCAGGATGACCTCAAAGCCATCCTCCTTGAGCACCTTGCAGGCCTGGGCGCCGGAGTAATCGAACTCGCAGGCCTGGCCAATGACGATGGGGCCCGAGCCAATGACGAGGATACGCTTGATGTCGGTACGTTTAGGCATGTTAGTTCTCCTCGGTCTCGGTCGCGGCGGAACCATTGTCAGCGAAATTCCAGCCAGCCAGGCGGTCCTTCGCGGTGTCGATGTCCAGGTAGTTCTCCTCGCCGTCCATGAGTCGCATAAAGGCGGTAAAGAGATAGTGGGCATCGGTGGGGCCGGGCGAGGCCTCGGGATGATACTGGACCGAGAAGCACGGCGCGTCGAGCAGCTGGATGCCCTCGGCGGTGCCGTCATTGAGATTCACGTGCGTCAGGCGAATGCGGCCAAAACGCTCGTTCATCACGACCGGCGCGATACCGCGGCGTACCCAGATGCGCAGATCGCCATCGGCCGCGTGCTCGGTCTCGCCGCCCGAAAGCTCGGGGACGAGCTTGCCCAAGCTGGGGAACAGCAGTCCGAAGCCGTGGTTTTGCGCGGTAATCTCCACGCGGCGGCTGACTAGATTCATAACCGGCTGGTTGCCGCCACGGTGACCGAATTTGAGCTTTTCCATCTGGGCGCCGCACGCCAAGCTGATCATCTGATGACCGAGGCAGATGCCAAAGACCGGCACCTTGCCGATCAGCTGCTGTACCTGCTCGTAGGTCTCCACCACGGCATCGGGGTCGCCGGGGCCGTTGGACAAAAAGACGCCATCGGGATTCATGTCGAGCACCTGACGCGCGGGCGTATCCCACGGCACGACGGTGAGGTTGCAGCCGGCACGGACCAGGCCCTCCAGGATGCCGCGCTTGACGCCGCAGTCGTACGCGACTACGTTGTGGCGGGCGGGGACAGCAGGAGTCAGCGCAAAATTATGCTCGGCGGGCAGGTCGCTCGCAGCAAAGATATGGGGCTCAGGGCAGCTCACGGTCTTGACCAGGTTCTCACCGACCAGCGTGGGCGCGGCGGACAGGCGCTCGGCAAGCTCGGCGACGTCAAAGACCTCCGTCGAGATAATGCCCATCTTGGAGCCGTTGTCGCGCAGGTGACGCACAAGAGCACGAGTGTCGACACCCTCGATAGCGACGATGCCGTGAGCGCGCAGGTACGCCGGTACGCTGACGGCCGAGCGCCAGTTAGAAGGTGTGGCGCACATGTCATGGACGACCATGCCGCGCATAGCGGGCGCGCTCGCGGGACGAGCGGTATCGCCGGGGAAGGCCGACTGGACGTCTGCCTCGTCAATGCCGTAGTTACCAATCTGCGGATAGGTCATGGTTACAATTTGGCCGGCATAGCTCGGGTCGGTCATGACCTCAAAGTAGCCCTCGAGCGACGTGTTAAAGCAGACCTCGCCGGTTGCGGTGCCCTCGGCACCACATGCACGGCCATAAAAAATGGTCCCATCCTCAAGATACAGGATGCAGGGACCGCAGGTGCCCTTGCTGGTTTTAGCCAGCATACGCTGGCACAGCTCGCTGGGCGCGACGGTGCGGGCGACAGCGCCCGCAATATGGTTGTTCGCCATAGTTCTCCTTCCCGGTCTCACGGGACCGGCTTAAAGGTGTGCAGTTAGGCCTTGCGGTATTCTAACCGCAAGCATCGTCTATGGCATTAATTACATAGAATTGTTTACAAAATGATAATTATGACTTCCTATGCATAATGATTTTTCTGGGACGGGATAAAAAATCATCCCGCGTGGGCTTGTGACTCACGCGGGATGGCATCGTTCTATATGGCTGCGGGCTACTTTTGCTTGTCCTGCTCCAGCAGCTCGGACGGCGTGCGATCAGGCTTTCCGCCGCGGAAAATCTCGCGGCCATGCAGACGATGCTCCAGGTCACGTTCGGCCTTTTCCTCGTCAATCTTGGTCTGGCTCACCACCGGGTCCTCGATCAGCGATGAAACCGAGTTCACCTGTTTTTGAATGCGCTCGGCAATGGTGTCGTCCATGCTTACGATGCGCATCTTCCAGTCGATACTCGTGGCGTTGGACGAACTCTTGGTCCAGACGAACGTCAGGATGGCGCTTTGGTGCCCCCGGGCGGGAAACATGCCAAAGAAGGAATCGTGTTGGATTCTGCTGTCCTCGTTGATATAGGCGTGAACGTTATACACCACGCGGTCGATCTTGTCGTTGAGCAAGGCGTTGGTTGCGAGCGCCGCCGCCTGAATCTGACCGTTGGACAGCAGCTCGAGTTCATTGGCAGAAGACGTATCCAGCACTGTCACCTCAACCGTGCCCGCGCGCTCATCGGCCTCGTCGACGGTAAAATCGAGCGGGAACTGCGTAAAGCCATTACCCCATTCGAGTCCACCCTTGAGCGCGGTCGAGACGGTATCTACCGAAACGCTCTCGGAGAGGTTCGCGGTATTCAGGCGTCGCATCACGCCGTAGCCAATCTGCATGCCCACAATCAGCACCAAGATGCCGATAACCACGGCCATGGCAGTCTTCGTAATGGTGTGGCTCACCTGCGAACCCGAAGGGTCGTCCTCGGACAGCGGGTCGATATGTTTTGCCTGGCTCGCGCGGTCCTCGCTGCGCAGCCGCGCCAGCGTCGCCTTGTCACCGCGCTTGACGGCAGCCTCTTTCTCGCGCATGCGCTCGGTACGCTTTTTGGCGAGCGTAGGATCCAAGACGCCGGATGCATCGATTTCGGAGAATAACTCCGTCACTTCTTCCGGAGTCAAAGGGTTCTTATCAGCCATGATCTTCCTGTCATATCAATCAGTCGAGCTCGTGCGCACGCGCACCTTCGAACTGCATTCGATAGTAACGGGCATAAGTGCCGCCACGGGCGAGAAGCTCCTCGTGCGTGCCACGTTCCACAACGCGACCATGCTCAACGGTCGCAATCTCGTCAGCATGCTTAATAGTCGAGAGACGGTGGGCGATGATGATCGTGGTACGGCCGCGTGCCAGCTCTTCGAGCGACTCCTGAACCGCTTCCTCGCTTTCGTTATCCAAAGCACTCGTCGCCTCATCCAAAATAAGGATCTTGGGATTCTTGAGAAACACGCGCGCAATGGCGACGCGCTGCTTTTGACCGCCCGAAAGACGGCTGCCGCGCTCGCCCACCACGGTGTCGTAGCCTTGCGGAAGCGACTCGATAAAGGTATCGATATTGGCGCGGCGGGCCGCCTCGGCGATCTCTTCTGCCGTGGCGCCCGGCTTGCCGTAGGCGATGTTCTCGCCGATCGTTCCATCGAACAGGTACACATCTTGCTGCACCAGGCCGATGGCACGGCGCAGGCTATGCTGCGTCACGTCGCGCACATCCTGGCCGTCGATACTAATGGAGCCACCGGCAACGTCGTAAAAGCGCGGCAACAGCGAACAAGTCGTCGATTTGCCGCCGCCCGAGGGGCCAACCAAAGCGATGGTCTGACCGGGCCTAATGGACAGATCCATATGGTCGATAACGGGACGTGCCCCATCGTCCGCGCCAAGCTCAACATCCTCGTAGTTAAAGCACACGTTGCGGTACTCCACGGCACCAGCCGTCACCTGCAGATCCGCAGCGCCCGGCTTATCCTGAATATCGGGGACAGTCGAGAGCACCTCGTCCATGCGCTTAAAGCCGGCAATGGCCTTCTGATACGTCTCGGCCGAATTGACGAGCGTCTCGAGAGGCGTGCAGAACAGTGAAATGTAAAGCGCGAAGGTTGCCATATCGACCGCCTGCAGCTGACCCTGGGCAACGAGCCAACCGCCCAGCAGCACCACGATCACATAGAGCACGCCCGAGAGCAGGCCATACGTTGCGGTGTAGACGCCCATGGCATGATACATGTTCTCCTTGGACGAAAGGTAGCGATTGTTCGAGGCACGAAACTTAGAGCGTTCGGTCTGCTCATTGGCAAAGCTCTTGACCACACGCATGCCCGCCAGCGAATCCTGCAGCTGCGCATTAATGCCGCTAATCTTTTTTCGATTATCGCTAAAGACCTCGCGCATGCGCATATTCTGCCAAAACATAATGACCGCGAACACCGCCGTTACCACAGCCATGGCGAGTGCGAGCACCGGCGCGATGGTAAACAGAATCACAAACGAGCCGATGATCTCGATACCGCAGATAATGATCCATTCGGGCACGTGGTGCGCCGCCTCGCAGATATCGAACAGGTCGTTGACTACACGGCTCATCATGTCACCCGAGCTGTTGCGATCGAAGTATGCAAAGCTAAACCGTTCGTACTGATCGAACAGGTCCTCACGCATCTTGGACTCCATGCGCGCGCCCATCACGTGGCCCCAATAGCTCACAAAGTAGCGGCAGGCGCAGCGGATGGCATACATCAGCACCAGTCCCACCGCGATCATGCCGAGCGCCTGCATAATGGCAGCCTGGCCCTGGGTAAACAACCCTCCGGTCAGATTGCGCAGGATAATGGGAAACGCCAGGTCAATGGCGGCAAGCACCAGGGCACAAATAGTATCAGCAACAAAAAGCCCCATCTGGGGCTTGTAATAAGACAAAAACCTTCTAAACATAATCACCTTACGCGGTTTTACCAAACCGCGTTTCGTCTCGACGCTGCAAGCGCCCCATTTGGACAATCTGGCCTTCAATCGTCGGTCGCGTATATCCATACGCTTCCCTCCTCTTTTAGGCCACCTTGTCTCAAATGGGGCGCTTTCGCTGACTTACACAAACCTGCGGAATCATTCCCGCTCGTTACAGCTCAGCCCCGCCTAGTCGGTGAGCGATGCTATCGCAGGCCAAGGCGCCCACGACGGTCTTGGCGTCCTCGATCTTACCGTCGAGCACGGCGTCGATCAGCTCGTGCAGTGGTACCAGGTCGACGTTGACAAACTCGTCATCGTCGGGATCGGGCGCATCAAACTCGAGCTTGGTAGCCAGGTAGATGTGAATAATCTCGTCGCAAAAACCGCAGGTCGTGACAATCGACGTCAAAAAGCGGATGCGGCCGGCCTTAAAGCCCGTCTCCTCATGCAGTTCGCGCTTGGCGCAATCGAGCGGGTCCTCGCCCGGGTCGAGCTTGCCGGCGGGAATCTCGACCGTCACGCGGTCGATGGCGGTGCGGTACTGACGCACCAGCACGATCTTGCCGCTTTCGGTCAGCGCCACGACGGCCGCCGCACCCGGATGGCGAACGATATCGCGGGCACTGCGGTGACCGTTAGGCAGCTCAACCTCAAGACGGTGGACGTCGAGGATCTTGCCCTTCCAGGCACGCTCCTCCGAAAGAATCTTCTCGTGCAGCAGGGCGTCATGTGGGTCGTCGTCGCCCAGCACCAGCGCCGGCTCGTCAGCGATCTCGCCACCAGGCTCGCCCTCGGCGTGCCCGTACGCGCGACCGTCTTCCTCGACGATCTGCGCGTCCACGAGCTCTTCGTTCTTATCGTCCATCCGTCTCATCCCTCTCGGATTTTAGGCATCCCAGGCGTCGCGGCCACGCAGCGCGCGCAGGCCAATGTCGTGACGCAGGGTCTTGCCCTCAAAGTCGATCTTCTCGCAGGCCTCGTAGGCAAGGTCGCGAGCGTTCTCGAACGTGTCGCCCAGCGCGGTCACGGCGAGCACGCGACCGCCGTTGGTCACGAGCTTGCCGTCCACCACAGCGGTGCCGGCGTGGTACACCGTCACGTTCTCCATGGCCTCGGCATCCTCGATACCGGTGATGACCTTGCCCTTCTCATAGCTGCCGGGATAGCCCGCGCTCGTCAGGACAACGGCCACGGCCCACTCGTCACGCCAATCGAGCTCAATCTGATCGAGTTCGCAGTTGGCGCAGGCCAGCATAACCTCGACCAGGTCGTTCTTAAGGCGCGGCAGCACGACCTGCGTCTCGGGATCGCCAAAGCGAGCATTGAACTCCAGCACCTTGGGGCCGGCGGGGGTAAGCATAAAGCCGCCGTACAGGCAGCCGCGGTAGTCGATGCCCTCGGCGGCGAGCTCTGCCACGGTCTGCTCCATGACCTTCACCATGGTGACGTGCTCCTCGTCGGTCACGATAGGCACCGGGCTGTAGACGCCCATGCCACCCGTGTTGGGGCCAAGATCGCCCTCAAGCGCGCGCTTGTGGTCCTGCGAGGTAGCCATGGGACGGACGGTCTTGCCGTCGGTAAAGGCCAGCAGCGAGCACTCGGGGCCAACGAGCATCTCCTCGATAACCACCGTGTTGCCGGCATCACCAAAGGTGCCGCCAAAGCACTCACGCACAGCTTCCTCGGCCTGCGAAAGCTCGGTTGCCACAATAACGCCCTTGCCCGCGGCAAGGCCGTCGGCCTTCACGACCAGCGGAGCGCCCTGCTCGCGCACATAAGCAAGAGCCGAGGCCTCGTCAGTAAACGAGCCATAGGCGGCCGTCGGGATGTTCGCGCGCTCCATGAGCTGCTTGGAGAACAGCTTGGAGCCCTCCATCTGGGCACCCTCGGCACCCGGACCAAAGCACGGGATACCCGCCGCGCGGACGGCGTCGGCAACGCCAGCCACGAGCGGAGCCTCGGGGCCAATCACCACGAGTCCGCATCCATGGCTCTGGGCAAACGCCGCCACGGCCGCAGGATCGCAATCGTCGAGAACCACGTTCTCGCCGCAGCTCGCGGTGCCGCCGTTACCCGGCGCGATGTAGAGCTTGCCGGCGCGCGGTGATGCTGCGAGCTTGGCTGCCAGAGCCTGCTCGCGGCCGCCGCTGCCCAACAACAGGATGTCGATGGTTTGAGTGTCCGCCTTCAAGGGTGCCTCCTCTATGGATTAACGGCCCGCCAACCAAGCGGGCCCATTACAAGCAAATATACCCCTCGGCCGCCCGTCCGGGCTGCAAAGGGGTATATCGCAATAACCGTATAAACCGATTACTTCCAGAATCGGTTGATGATCTGCTCGCGACCGGCGCCAACGCCGATGAACGTCACGCGGGTGTGTGCCAGATCCTCGATAAACGCCACGTAGTCCTGAGCCTCCTGCGGCAGCTCATCAAAGCTGCGGCAGCCGGTGATGTCGCACTTCCAGCCAGGGAGCTCCTCGTAGATGGGCTTGGCATGCTCAAAACGCACCTGGTGCTCGGGCACGCTCGTGTAGCGCTCGCCGTCGACGTCATAGGCAACGCATACCTTAATGGTGTCGAAGGCCGAAAGCACGTCGAGCTTGGTCACGGCGATGTCGGTGAGGCCGTTGACGCGTGAGGCATAGTTGGCAATAGGGCCGTCAAACCAGCCGCAGCGACGACGGCGACCGGTGGTCACGCCGTACTCGTAGCCCTCCTCGGTCAGCGTGTGGCCGGCCTCAGACTCATAGGAAAGCTCGGTGGGCATGGGGCCCGAACCGACGCGGGTGATATAGGCCTTCATGACGCCCAGCACGCGGTCGACGTTCTTCATGCCGACGCCGGAACCGGTAATGGCGCCGCCGGCGGTGCAGTTAGAAGACGTCACGTACGGATAGGTGCCGTGATCGATGTCGAGCAGCGTCGCCTGGGCGCCCTCAAACAGCAAGTCCTTGCCCTCGTCAATCATATTGTTGAGCAGCAGGCTCGTCTCGGTGATGTAGGGGCGCAGGCGCTCAGCCATGGGCAGGTACTCGTCGCAAATCTGGTCCACGGTGTAGGTGGGCAGGTTGTAGATAAGCTCCAGCTCGGGGTTCACGCGGGCAAGAGCGGTCTCCAGCTTATCGCGGAACAGCGCCTCGTCCAGCATGTCCTGCATACGCAGGCCAATGCGGGCCATCTTGTCCTGGTAGCACGGACCGATGCCGCGCTTGGTGGTACCGATGTTCTTCTTGCCGAGCTTCTGCTCAAAGGCGCCATCCAGATCGATGTGGTACGGCATGATGACATGCGCGTTGCCGCTGATCTTGAGATTCTTGGTGGTAATGCCATCGGCCTCGAACATGTCGATCTCCTCAAGGACAACCTTGGGGTTGACGATGCAGCCGTTACCGATTACCGACACGTGATCGGAATACATGATGCCGGAGGGCACCTGGTGCAGTCCGTACTTCTTGCCGTTGACGACGATGGTGTGGCCGGCGTTGTTGCCGCCCGAGTAGCGCACGACGGCATCAAAGTCGCCGGCGACCAGGTCGCAGATCTTACCCTTGCCCTCATCGCCCCACTGGGCACCGACCAAAACGGTTGACGGCATGTTTACTCCTTACATTCATGGACTGTCCGCGCGCCGCAGGCGCACAGAAGCACAAAACATTCCCAGTATACCCGTGCAACGGGCGCCTGTCCTACTCCTCGGTATGCGCCCCATCAAGCTCATAGAACTTGGTGGATGCCGGCAGGAACATCAGGTCGACGTCGCCGATCGGGCCCGAACGGTTCTTGGCCACGACGATACGCGTAACGCCCTCGTCGGGTCGGTCGTCGCGCGAGGCCTCGGCCTCGTCGGCGGATCGGTCCAAGAACATGACGATATCGGCGTCCTGCTCGATGGAGCCCGATTCACGCAGGTCGGACAGCTGCGGGCGCTTGCCGGTACGGGATTCAACCTGACGCGACAGCTGCGACAGCGCAATCAGCGGAATCTTGAGCTCCTTGGCCATAATCTTCAGACCACGCGACATCTCGGAGACCTCGACGGTGCGGCTCTCGGAACGACGTCCCGGCGGAGGACTCACCAGCTGCAAGTAGTCCAGGATGATGATGGCCTTCTCCTTGTTATGGAGCATGCGGCGGCTCTTGGCGCGAATCTCGGTCACCGTGGTGCCGGGCGTATCGTCAATCAGGATATCGAGCTTGGACAGCGTCTGCGTGGCCTCGTTGATGTTGGCCCACTGCTCGGGACTAATGCGGCCCGTACGGAAATCGCTGATCGAGATCATGGCATAGGCGCAAATCAGACGCTGGGCAATTTCCTTGCCCGACATCTCCAGTGAGAAGAAGCCGACGGTATAACCCGCGGCGGCGGCATTGAGTGCCAAGTTCAGGGCGAACGACGTCTTACCCACGGCGGGGCGGGCGCCGATAATGATGAGCTGGCCCTCGCGGAAGCCCATGAGCATACGGTCGAGCGACGGGAAGCCCGTGGGCACGCCTGCGGCCTGACCGCCGGCCTTGCACACTTCCTCGGCCTCGTTATAGGCCTCGACCATAAACTCGGTCAGCGTCTTGTAGCTCGACTTGACCTCACGCGCCGTGACCTTGAGCAGCTTGCTCTCAGCCAGCTCCACGACCTCCTTAGTATCGGTGGGGGCGTTGTAGGCCAGCGCGTTGATCTCGTTGGTGGCGCCAATCAGCTCGCGCAACATCGAGTCGCGACGAACGATGGCGGCATGGTGCTGCCAGTTGACGAGCGACAGGGTCTGACCCATCAGCTCCAAAATGTACGCCTCGCCACCCACGGCATCGAGCTTGTTGATGCTTCGCAGGTAATCGATCAGCGAGATGGAGTCGATGGGGATGCGACTGTTGTACATATCGACCATCGCAGTATAGATGGTCTTATGAATGGGCCGATAGAAGTCATCGGGCTGCAGCTCGACCTGAGCCTCTTCGACCACCTCGGGCGATAGCAGCATAGCGGCCAGTACGTTGGCCTCTGCATCTTGGTTTTGGGGGAGACCCAACTTGGAGCCACGGTCCTCGACCGTCAGCCCCGTCTCCCTATCGTCATATGCCATGAGCATCCTCATTCATATCGCTTGCGAGCATCCATAGTATCAGCCACGGCTATTAATCGAGCCGCGCCTTGGCAATCATCACCGAACCAAACGGGTAAACGGTCCTATGCACGGGACCGCATCTCAATGACTGCTATGAACTCACCCAGCGCAAAAAACAAAAGGGCGCCCTGGTCTCCCAGAGCGCCCTTCTTAGAACAAGATTGTTGCGTTGCAGCAAATGCTACTCGGCAGCAGCCTCGGTCTCGACCTCGGCGGTCTCGGCCTCGGCGACCTCAGCGGCCTCCTCGACCTCAGTCTCGGCAGCGAGCTCCTCGGCGGTAACGCCGACGAGAACGACAACCTCGGCCTTGATCTCGCGGTACAGCGAGATAGCGACGGTGTGGGCACCGGCAACCTTGATGGGCTTACCGAGCTCGACGCGCTTGCGGTCGATGTCCATACCGAGCTGATCCTTGATGGCGTCAGCGATCATAGCGGCGGTAACGGAGCCAAAGAGGATGCCCTCGTCGCCAACCTTGACGTCAACGGTGACCTGCTTGCCCTCGAAGGCAGCCTTGGTCTCGTTGGCAGTAGCCAGACGGACGGCCTCGCGCTTGGCGATGTTGTTGCGACGCTCGTCAAGCTGCTTGAGGTTGCCCTTGGTGGCGGCAACAGCGAGCTTCTTGGGGAACAGGAAGTTCTCGGCGTAACCCTGAGCGACCTCTACGACGTCACCCTCGCCGCCCTTGCCCTTGATCTCATCGAGAAGAATAACCTTCATGATGCGTCTCCCTTCTTAGCCGCGGTCGCGGTTGCCACGAGAGGAAACCACGGGGACGGTGTACGGCAGGAGAGCCATCTCGCGGGCGCGCTTGATGGCGTTGGCGATGTCATGCTGATGCTGCGTGCAAGCGCCAGTGACGCGACGGGGCTTGATCTTGCCACGGTCGGTCATGTACTTACGGAGAAGCTGAGTGTCCTTATAGTCGATGAACTCAGTGTTCTCCTTGCAGAACTGGCAGTACTTACGACGCGGCTGACGTGCAGAATAATCATTAGCCATGTCAAAATACCTTTCATTTGGCAACTTCGGCGAGCCGAAGCCGCCTCTCACTCAAAAATAGGCGAACAACCCTTAGAACGGGATGTCCTCATCGTAGACGTCGACCGCGGGCGGCGTAGCCACCGGTGCGGCAGGACGTGCTGCGGGCGTGGGAGCTGCGGGGGCGTAACCGCCCTGATCGTAGCCACCCTGGCCACCACGGGAGCTCATAAACTCGATTTCATCGACGATGACCTCAAGCTTGCTCCTGCGCTGACCGTCGCGCTCCCAAGAGCTGTAGCGCAGCTTGCCCTCGATCGCGACCTTGTTTCCCTTTGCCAGGAAACGGCTCACGGCCTCGGCGCGGGTGCCAAACATAGTGCAGTCGACAAAGTTGGGATAGTCCTCCCACTCGCCAGTCTGCGCATTGCGGCGACGATCGTTCACGGCGACGCCAAAGGACAGAACCTGGGTTCCGCCGGCGGTGGCGCGCAGCTCGGGATCGCGGGTGAGGTTACCGGTGATGTTCACTCGATTGATGCTCATAACTCACTACTTCCTCTTGGGGCACAAGCCCAGTCCAAAACGACAGTCTTACTCCTGGTCGTCGCGACGGACGATCATGTGGCGGACCACAGCGTCGGTGATGCGCAGGACGCGATCAAGCTCGGCGATCTGGGTAGGATCTGCGTGGAAGTTGATGAGGGTGTAGTCACCATCGGTGAGGTCGTTGATCTCGTAGGCGAGCTTGCGCTTGCCCCACTCGTCAACGGAGTCGACCTTGCCAGCGCCCTCAGCGATCGTGGTATCGATACGCTTCATAACAGCGAGACGAGTCTCGGGGTCGAGCGACGGGTCAACAAAGAACAGCAGTTCATAAGCCTTCATATTGTCACCTCCTCTGGGCAAATGTGGCTTCAGGTCGTGAAGGTGCGCCTGAAGCAGGAAAAGACTTGGTAATAATATCTTTCAACCTCCCAGGCTGCAAGAATAAGCAGCTACAACCTCATGACCTCCACATATGTCCATGCTTACATGGCTCTTCATGCGTATTCCAACCAAATGCTGACCAAGAGCTTGACGGATTCGATAGCAAGATACGCCGCGGCGAGGCAAACCAAATCAAACCGCAGGTCGCCGATTGCAGGGTTGTGGTCGCAAAATGCATACCACCGGTTCGATCGATTGCTTCAAAATTTTAAAATTCGCCGCCACGTCATTCATGAATACCTATTTTGAACAGGTTATCGAGAGGGATCTGGCTGGTCAGGATGCTTTTTTAGTACTTATCTTGCGCATGCCGGATACGGCCGCGGAGCGAGCGGTTTAAAAAATGCCAAGTTTTCTGTTTGCACTTTTCGATTCCTCGTGTATACTGACTTTCGCATTTAACGGAGAGTTGTCCGAGTGGCCGAAGGAGCACGATTGGAAATCGTGTAGGCGTCAAAAGCGTCTCCAGGGTTCAAATCCCTGACTCTCCGCCAGTTAATTCCAAAGCAGGCCTTAGAGCCTGCTTTGTTTTTACCCCACGCGGAGGGGTGGCAGAGTGGTTGAATGCGGCGGTCTCGAAAACCGTTTGGCCTGTATAAGGTCACGAGGGTTCGAATCCCTCCTCCTCCGCCATTTAGATTGAGAAAGCTCCCAGGAAAGGGAGCTTTTTTGTTTTGAGTCCCTAACAAGCAAATACGGCGGAGGAGGAGGGATTCGAACCCAATAGGGCGCGGAGCGTAAAGAAAACGCGCCCGTGGCGCGTTTTTAGCGCAGCGCGGTCGGCGCCAGCCGACCGGATAAATTTTGAGCTTCGCTCAAAATTTGGACATCCCTCCTATTCAGCCACGCCCCCATCGCGTTCAGCATCAACCCAGCCCCGACCGTTTGCCGAGCAATAGGGTCGCAATCGGCGCCGAACATGTACTATGTACGGGCATTGTCCAAACCCGCAACTCAAAGGACCCCATCTTGCCCGTCGTCGCCGCTGTAACCGTTACCTCACATGCCTCGGATGCCATGGTCGCTATCCCATTTTGGCTCGAGATGTTCGCCGTTGTCGCTGCATCGATCTCGGGTGTGCTGGTTGCGCGCGAACATAAGCTCGACCTGGTGGGCGCGGTCGCGCTCGCGGTGGTCTGCGGTCTGGGCGGCGGTCTTTTGCGTGATATGACACTCCAGGTCGGCAACGTCTATATCCTCAACCAGCCAATGGCGCTGCCGCTCTCCATCGCCACGGCGGCCATCATCTACATCTTCCCGGCGATTGTCGACAAGCCCGATAAACTCATTCCCCTGCTCGATATCATCTCGGTCGGCATCTATGCGGCAACCGGCGCGGACAAGGCGCTGGTCTACGGATTTGCACCCGCCGTATGCGTCATGATGGGCTTCTTCACCGCGGTGGGCGGCGGCATGCTGCGCGACGGCTTTATGGGCGTGGTTCCGGGCATTTTCCAACGTACTAACTTTTATGCCATCGCCGCCATCGCCGGATCGACAAGCTATGTGTATCTCGTTATGAGCGGCATCATGAGCAATGTCGCCGCGCTGGTCGTATGCGTTGTCGTGACCATGGGTCTGCGCTGGCTCTCGCTGCGCTTTGACATCAAAAGCCCTACCGAAGAAGACATCGCGCGCTTTTTGCATCGCAAAAAGTAGACAGCGCGGCACGACCCTCCGAAATGCAACTGAGAGGTTCTTTTAGAGCGCCCGCGCGTTGGGTACCCTGTTAGATACATGTCGAGTATCTAACGAAGGATTCACTATGCCCTGCAACCTAGCACCGTCGACCCAGCGCCGTAAAGCGCGGGCCCGCATCGTCCTCCTATTCGCACTGATTGCGCTTGCGCTGACCGTACTGCCCACGGCGTCGTTCGCCGGCACAGACACCGCGGGCAACGTACTCGCAACCGAAGCCGACTCAACTCCGTCTGGCGCCGAGGGCGACCTGTACTGGGCCGGCCAAAACCTTAACCTGGACGATGCCTCTATCGACCGCGATATTATCGCAGCGGGCGACAGCCTATCGATTCGCGACTGCACCGTAGGCGGAGCCGTTCGCCTGGCGGCGCGCACCATCGATATCTCCAAAACCGCCATCGATGGCAGCGTGACGGTAGCCGGTCAGCACGTCGTGCTCAACACCGGTAGCACCGCCAACTGTTTTTACGCGATGGGCGAGACGGTTGCCCTGCGCGGCTCTGCCAAGTCGGCAGCGCTCGCGGGCAGTACGGTAACCATCGACGGCACCGTCGATGGCGATGTCGAGGTCTGGGCCGACAAACTCATCCTGGGTAAAAACGCTCACATCACCGGCACGGTGAACGCCCATATCTCCGAGGATCCCGAGCGGGCCGAGGGCGCTCAGGTCGGGGCCCTCAAGATTGACCGCACCGAGAACGAGAACACCTCTACGATTAACGACACCATCGGCAGCATCGTTGCCGCGGCGCTTTCTACCTGCTTTGTCGCACTGCTGCTCGAGCTCGTCTTTCCGCGTGCGACCACCAGTGCCGCCGGCATGCTCCGCCAGCGTCCCACGCCGCTGTGGGTGAGCGGTCTTTTGGGCACGGCGGCCGCCATTCCCGCCGTCCTGCTGCTCATCATCTCGATTGCAGGCCTGTCACTCGCCGGTGCCCTCATGTGCGCCGTAATCGGTATCGCCCTAGTCTCGGCGGCATTTACGGGCACCGCGATCGCACGCATGGTCGGACACAACCAGAACCGCTACGCCATGGCCGCCGTGGGCGGTATCGCCGCGGGCGCACTCACGGCACTCCCCCTTATGGGCAGCTTTGTCAGCGGCGTAGCCTTCGTCTTTACGCTCGGTTACGCCATCCAGATCATCTGGCGCAACGCCCGCCTCAAGCCGCAGCAGACCGCCAACACCCCGGGCCTTCCCTCCGCCTAACCGCCAACCACCGCAAAGGGGCAAGGCACCTTTGCGGTGGTACAGACCAACTCAATCCCCGTGCACCAAAAAGGGCGCCGACCATTGCGGTCGGCGCCCTTTCTCGTTAGTCGCTATAAAGCTCAGCGCTTATTTGTTGACCTGACCGGCGCGGACGGCGGCCTTCTTGCGGTCGGTGGCATTGAGCAGACGCTTGCGCAGGCGGATGTTCTTGGGAGTGATCTCCACCAGCTCGTCGTCGGCGATGTACTCCAGCGCCTCCTCCAGCGAGAAGGTGCGGGGCGGCACCAGCTGGACGGAGATATCGGAGGTCGAGGAGCGCTGGTTGCCCAGGTTCTTGGTACGGGCGATGTTGACGACCATGTCGCCGGCCTTGCTGCGCTCGCCCACGATCATGCCCTCGTAGCACTCGGTGCCCGGCTCAACGAACAGCTGGCCGCGCTCCTGCAGCGTACCCAGAGCGTAGGCAACGGCCTTCTCGGTAGTCATGGAGATCATGGCGCCGTTCTGGCGGTTGCCGATCTCGCCGGCATAGGGGCCGTACTCCAGGAAGGTGTGGTAGAACACGCCCTCGCCGTGAGTGACGTTCATGATGCGGTTCTTAAGGCCCATGATGCCGCGGGTCGGGATCTTAAACTCGAGGTGCGTCACGATGCCCGAGGTATCCATACTCGTCATGATGCCGCCGGAGGTGCCGAAGACCTCAACGACCTTGCCCGAGTACTCGTCCGGGCACTCGACGACGGCCTGCTCGACGGGCTCCATCTTGTTGCCGTTCTCGTCCTTCTTAAACAGAACGCGGGGACGACCGACCTGGAACTCAAAGCCCTCGCGGCGCATGGACTCCATCAGAACGGACAGGTGCAGAATGCCGCGGCCCGAGACCTCGACGCCGCTCTTGTCCTCGAGCTCCTCGATCTTCATGGTCACGTTGTTCTCGGCCTCGTTGAACAGACGCTCCTTGAGCTGACGGGCGCCCACGATATCGCCGTCGCGGCCGACGAGCGGGGAGGTCGAGGCCTCAAAGACAATGGACAGGGTCGGCGGGTCGATCTCGATAGGCTCGAGCTCGACGGGGTTCTCGGGGTCGGTGTAGACATCGCCGATATCGGTGCGGTCGATGCCCACGACGGCGGCGATGTCGCCGGCGCCGACTTCCTGGCACTCGGTACGGCCCAGGTAGTCGAAGGTAAAGAGCTGCTTGACGGTAGCGGTGGCGCTGGAACCGTCGTTCTTGACGACCAGGATCTGGTCGCCCTGGTGGATGGCGCCGGAGTACACGCGACCGATGCCGATGCGGCCAACGAAGTTGGAGTGATCGATGGTCACGCACTGCATGGCCAGCGGGGCGTTCTCGTCAACCTCGGGCGCGGGCATGTCGTCGATGATCATATCGAGCAGCGGATACATGTCCATGTTTCCGTCGTTGGGGTCAAGGCGGGCAAAGCCATTCATGGCACTAGCGTAGACCACGTGCTCCATGGCAAACTCAAGCTGGTCGTCGGTGGCGCCCAGGTCGGCCATCAGGTCCAGGCAGTCGTTGTAAGCCTTCTCGGGGTTGGCGCCCGGACGATCGATCTTGTTGATGACGATCATGATCTTGAGGCCGGTGTCGATGGCATGACGCAGCACGAAGCGGGTCTGGGGCATGGGGCCCTCAAAAGCGTCGACCAGCAGCAGGGCGCCGTCGGCCATACGCAGCACGCGCTCGACCTCGCCGCCAAAGTCGGCGTGACCCGGGGTGTCGATGACGTTGATCTTAACGTCCTTGTACTCGATAGAGATGTTCTTGGCGAGAATCGTAATGCCGCGCTCGCGCTCCTGGTCGTTAGAATCCAGAACGCGGTCCTCGACCTGCTGGTTGGCACGGAAGGCGTCCGTGGCACGCAGGAGCTTGTCGACCATCGTCGTCTTGCCGTGGTCGACGTGAGCGATGATGGCGATGTTCCTCAGATTGTCTACGCGCATGTAGTTCCCCTATCTTCTATCTATATACAACCGGCACGCGTATGCGACCCGCCCAGCAACACAACGCTCAGCGGGAATATTGAGCCTTTTACCGAAAACTCGTTTATTTTAGCGATTTTAGATTAGAGGGGTTTCCTCACCTGCAGGTTCAGGGTCGCTCCACATAAAACCATCGCCGGCGCCCACACCCTCGTACAGTACGTATGCCGAAAAGCCGCTCTCGAGCGTCGTCTCAAAGAAACTCACGAGCAGGGCGTCATGGTAGCCGCCGTCAATTTCGACACAACCGGTGTAGCCGATGGCGTAACGGGCAATGCGGCCCAGGCCCTCGTCCTTAAGGCCCATCTTGTGCTCGGAGATAAAGTTGGTGGCAGCCTCGAGGCATGCCTCCTCGCCGTCCTCGTCGAGTGCCGCCAGATAGCGGTTGGACGCAGCGTCCTCGATCGCAACGACAACGCCCGGATTCTCACCAGCGGCGAGATCGTCCAAAAAGGCCCCGATGAGGTCGCACACCATGGCGTCGAGCTCGGCGGAGACGTTTCCGGCGTCCTGCATATCCTGTGCCATTTTTAGACCTTCCCATCGAGTCCGGCGTCGTTACATCTCTTGTGCCTCGGCAGCGATCTTGGCGGCGGCGTCGCGGGCGCGCATCATATCGGCCGCGCGCTTGTCGAGTACCTTGATCTGGTTAGTCAGCATCACGGCATCGACCACGCCCCAGATGACCAAGCCCGTCGAAATCGAAAACCCAAGCGCACCAACTGTACCACGAAGGCGCGATGAGATTGCCGCGACAAGTGCGGAGACGGCAACCATCTTGATAAAGGAGGCCCGGCGTTCGCGAAGCGTACGGGCCTGCGTCACATAGGCGATGCGTGCGGCCTCGGACGCCTCCGAGCGCATCTGGGCCTCGCGGGCAATGGCGGCGACCTCGGCCGAGACGCCACGCTCCATCAGCGTACACTCCGTCTCATAGCGACCCGTCATTTAAAAATCATCGGGCGAGAGCGTATGGACGAACTCGTCGAACTTCTCAAATTCCTGCTCGTCATCGATTTCCTCGGCGACCGGAGAGACGGTCCCCAGGCGGTTCATGATGTCATCCTCCACAAACATGGGGGCATTGCTGCGCACGGCGAGGGCGATGGCGTCGCTCGGACGGGCGTCGATACCGCGCTCGCTGCCGTCGGCCAAAACAACGACCGTCGCGTAGAACACGGGAGGCTCGGCACGAACAATCTCGATACGCTCGAGTTTTGCATCCAGGGCAGCGAGCGTGTCGAGCAACAGGTCATGGGCAATCGGGCGCTCGGCACGACCGCTGTCGATACCGCGGCTAATAGCCGCAGCCTCAAACGAACCAGTTTGGATAGAAAGGGAGCGCAGCGGCGCAGGGGAGTCCGATTTGCTGCAGCGCTCGCGAAGTACGATAAGCGATGGCACGGGACCGGCGGCCATGACGATGGTCTCTATGTCGACACGAACCATGGAACACCTCCGGTACGTAGCGGTTAACACACGGCGCCTTCGCCGCATTGAATTGCTATACTACCCAATCTTTCGCACAGCACACAAAACCAAAATGAGTTTTATAACACACAAGAAAAAAGCCCCGAGGCCATGCCTCGGGGCTCTTCACAGTTTTGATGGTGGACCTGACAAGATTCGAACTTGTGACCTCCCGGTTATCAGCCGGACGCTCTAACCAACTGAGCTACAGGTCCATCATGGTGGAGGTTAGGGGGATCGAACCCCTGACCTCAGGCTTGCAAAGCCCGCGCTCTCCCAGCTGAGCTAAACCCCCACGGAGACAGTAATAAACACCCCAGCGGCGACTCGGCTCTCGCTGGGGTGTTTATTGCGAAAGAAAGTGGTGGACCTGACAAGATTCGAACTTGTGACCTCCCGGTTATCAGCCGGA
>CAJKZP010000025.1:0-21496 GCA_905204415.1 uncultured Collinsella sp.
GTAATGTCCTCGCGCGGCAGGTCAAACACAATCGAGCCGTTATCGATGCAGATGACGCGGTCGGCAGCGCGATCGAGGTCGGACGTAATGTGGCTCGAGAGCAGCACGCTGTGCAGGCCGTCGGAAACAAAGGCGAGCAGCTCATCAAGCAGCTCCTCGCGTGCCATGGGATCGAGGCCCGCGGTGGCTTCGTCCAAAACGAGCAGCTTGGCCTTGTGGCTGAGTGCGCAGGCAAGCTGCAGTTTCATGCCCATGCCGCGGGAGAGGTCCTTGACCTTTGTCTTGGGATCGAGGCCAAATCGGTTGATGAATCGGGCGAACGTTTCGCGGTCCCACGTGGGGTACGCTGGGCCTACGAGCGACTCGATCTGGCCCACCTTGAGCGTGGAGGGGAAGGGGCACGTGTCCAGGACAAGACCGATGTGGGAACGCAGGCAGCGCTGCGCCTCACCGGGTGCGTCGGCGCCACAGTGCTGCCCAAACAGGTGTACCTCGCCGGCATCGAGTTTGATAAGCCCAAGCGCGGCTCGAATCGTCGTTGTTTTGCCGGCACCGTTGGCACCCACAAAGCCGACGATCTGGCCAGGTTCCACGGCAAGCGTGACGTCGCGCAGCGAAAAACGGTCACTCACATGGCGTGAGATGCCTTTGAGTTCTAAAAGGTTTTGCATGGTATAGCCTTTCTTGCAGATGGCTACTGCATGGTTTCGGGGGCTACCAGGTCGAGCATCTCGTGCAGCTTGTCGCGCGTGACGCCCAGGGCCTCGGCTTGGCTTGCCTCTTTCGCGAGCAGCTCTTCGATATGGCAGAGCTGGTTTTCACGCAAGAGCTCTTGGTTGCCGTCGGCGACAAAACAGCCCTTGCCCTGCACGGTGCAGATAAACCCGAGCTGCTCCAGGTCGGCGTAGGCGCGCTTGGTGGTGATGACGCTCACGCCAAGATCGCTCGCGAGTGCACGGATGCTGGGGAGTTTGGCTCCCGCAGCGAGCGTGCCCGATAGAATCTGAGCTTTGACTTGCGAGGCTATTTGCTCGTAGATGGGCTTGTCGCTCGAATTGGATAGGATAATGTCCACAGCGGCTCCTTAGCTGATGGGCTACACGTGTATATAACCGGTAAGCACAGTATATATACACTATGCACAGTTATGCAAGAGGTAAATAGGGATTGTCCGCTCGTTCATTCATCTCAATCTGTAACATCTGGAACCGGTTTGGACGGCTACCTGTTACAGATTGAGATTTTGCTGGCGGACCCCATTTGGTTGTCTCAATCTGTAACAACTGGAGAAGTTTTTGGCTGCTAGATGTTACAGATCGAGATCTTTCTGGGACGCCCACCTGTTTGTCTTAATCTGTAACAGGTAGAGGTTCAAAAACCGTCTAGATGTTACAGATCGAGACAAACTGCTGCGGAGTGCCGCCATCGACTGCTACCCTAGGCCCCAACTGATGAATTTGTCCTGATAGGTGCCCTATGGCGGGATTTCGCGGCTACAATAGTGCGGTTACATCGACGTAATGCACTCAATGCAAGAAAGGATCCGCATGGCAAGCCTGTCGGATGAAATCTCGTCGCGCCGCACATTCGCGATCATCAGCCACCCGGACGCCGGTAAGACCACGCTTACCGAGAAGCTGCTGCTCTATACCGGCAGTATCCAGACCGCCGGCTCGGTCAAGGGCAAGAGCTCGGCCAAGCATGCCGTCTCGGACTGGATGGACATCGAGAAGGAGCGCGGTATTTCCGTTACCTCCTCGGTGCTGCAGTTCACCTACAACGGCGCCTGCGTCAACATCCTCGATACACCCGGTCACCAGGACTTCTCGGAGGATACCTACCGTACTCTTATGGCCGCCGACGCCGCGGTCATGGTCATCGATGGCGCCAAGGGCGTCGAGGCCCAGACCAAAAAGCTCTTTAAGGTCTGCACGCTGCGCCACATTCCCATCTTTACCTTTGTGAACAAGCTCGACCACGAGGCTCGCGACCCGTTTGAGCTCATGGAAGAGATCGAGAATGTCCTGGGCATCAATACGTATCCCATGAACTGGCCGATCGGCAGCGGCCGCAACTTCCGCGGCGTGTTCGATCGTCAGACTCGTCGCGTCATTGCCTTTGAGGGCGACGGCCACGCCAACGCCACCAAGAAGGTCGCCGAGGTCGAGGCCGAGCTGGGCGATCCTTCCATGGATGAGCTCATCGGCGAGGAGAACCATAAGAACCTGATGGACGACATCGAGCTGCTCGATGGTGCCGGCGACGAGCTCGACTTGGATGCCGTGGCCTGCGGCAAGCTGAGCCCGGCGTTCTTTGGCTCGGCGCTCACCAACTTTGGCGTGGAGCCCTTCCTCAAGGAGTTCCTGCGTCTGGCCCCGACGCCGCGCGCCTATACCGATACGCTCACCAGCGAACCGGTCGATCCCTGCCGCGACGACTTTAGCGGCTTTGTGTTTAAGATCCAGGCCAACATGGACAAGAACCACCGCGACCGCATCGCCTTTGTGCGCATTTGCTCGGGCAAGTTCGAGCGCGGCATGGATGCCTTCCACGTGCAGGGCAACCGCAAGCTTAAGCTTGCCACGGGTACCTCGATGATGGCCGATGACCGCGCCATCGTGGACGAGGCGTACGCGGGCGATATCGTGGGCCTGTTTGATCCGGGTATCTTTAGCATCGGTGATACCGTGTGCTCCGGCAAGCGCCACGTGCAGTACCCGCAGATCCCGACGTTTGCCCCCGAGATGTTCGCTCGCATTACGCAGGTCGATACGCTCAAGCGCAAACAGTTCGTCAAGGGTATGGAGGAGCTTGCCCAGGAGGGTGCCATCCAGATCTTCCGCGAGCTTGGTGCCGGCATGGAGAGCGTCATCGTGGGCGTGGTCGGCGTGCTGCAGTTTGAGGTGCTCGAGCGCCGCCTCAAGGCCGAGTACCGTGTTGAGGTTCGTCGCCAGCCGCTGCCCTATACGGACATTCGCTGGATCCAGAACGACCCCGATACCATCGATATCCCGGGCCTTTCGCTCACGCGCGACACGCTGCGCGTCGAGGACATGCGCGGCGGTAAGCTGCTGCTGTTCACGAGTCCGTGGAACGTGGATTGGGCAACCGATCACAACCCCGATCTTATCCTGTCGGAGTTTGGCAACGTAGCCTTTTAACGCATCGGCGCGGTGGCCCTGTGGGGCTGCCGCGCCGCTTGCTTGCCTGATGCCGTGTGAGCGGCTATCATACCCACCGTCGTCTCAAGACCGGGGCGTCCGAGCAGTTCGGGTCCGATATCCTGCTCGTAAAACCTAAAACCAAAGGAGTACATAATGATCAAGAAGGTCATGGAGGACTACAAGGTCCTGTTGCGGAGCATTCCCGCGGCAACGGTTTCGCTGTTTTTCGTGAGCGTCATCATGATGAACCTGCTGGCCAACAAAGAGCTTATCAGCCTGCCGTATCTGGCACTCGATTGCGGCTTTGTGGTGAGCTGGGTTTCGTTTTTGTGCCAGGACATGATCTGCAAGCGCTTTGGCGCCAAGGCATCCATCAAAATCTCCATCCTCGCGCTGGCAGTCAACCTCGCCGTGAGCCTGTGCTTTTGGGCATGCTCGCTCACGCCCGGCATGTGGGGCGCCTACTACGACACGGGCATGATCGAGGTCAACACTGCCCTTAACGCCACCATCGGCGGCACCTGGTACGTGGTGCTGGGCTCTTCGCTGGCAATGCTCGTTTCTGCCGTGGTTAACTCCACGCTCAACCAGTCGCTTGGCCGTATGCTCAAGAAGAACAACTTCGCGAGCTTTGCCTTCCGCTCCTATGTGTCTACGGGCGTTGGCCAGTTTATCGACAACCTGGTCTTTGCCATTGTGGTAAGCCACACGTTCTTTGGCTGGACGTGGGTGCAGGTCCTTATGTGCTCGCTGACCGGCGCTGTTGCCGAGCTGCTGTGCGAGGTCTTCCTGAGCCCCGTGGGCTACAAGGTCGTGCGCGGCTGGGAGCGCGAGAACGTGGGCGCCGAGTACCTCGAGCGCCACGCAACCGCCTAAGGAGCAAGTATGCGGGTTTTGATCACGGGCGCTTCGGGCGGTATCGGAGCCGCGTGCGTGCAGCGCTTTTTGGACGAGGGCCACGAGGTCGTGGGCTTTGATCTGCTGCCGGCGGCGATCGAACACGAGCGCTACCGCCATCTGATCGTTGATGTCCGCAAGCCGGACGCGTTTCCGGACGACCTTGAACCCCAGGTAATCGTGAACGTTGCCGGTGTGCAGGATTCGACTGACGACATCGCCGCCAACCTGTGTGGCACCATCAACGTGACCGAGCGCTACGCCTTTGTGGGGGAGGGGCTTGCCGTCAAGCCGGCGCCGGCTATCGAATCCGTGGTCAATGTGGGGTCGGCGAGCGGACATACGGGATCGGAGTTTCCCGCCTATGCTGCCAGCAAGGGCGGCGTTATCGCCTATACCAAGAACCTTGCAAACCGCCTGGCACCGCGGGCCATCGCCAACAGTGTGGACCCGGGCGGCGTTATTACGCCGCTCAACCGTTGCGTGATGGAAGACGAACACCTGTGGAGCCAGATTATGGAACTCACGCCGCTTAAGCGCTGGGCCACCGCCCAAGAGATCGCCGAGTGGATCTACTTTGTGGGTGTGACCAACCGTTTTATGACCGGGCAGAGTCTGCTCATTGACGGTGGCGAGGCCGGCCGCACACAATTTATTTGGCCCGAATAGGAAACGCGCCCGATGGAAAGCTGTCGGGCGCGTTTTTGATGTACCGATTTTTAGCCGAGGCAAGTCCAGTTGACGGGGGTCGAGCCGTGTTGTTCGAGTAGCCGATTGGCTGCCGAGAAGGGACGCGATCCCATAAAAGCAGGGAGTTCTGCCGTGGCGCGGTTGGCCGAAAGCGGCGAGGGGTGCGTGGAGGCCAGGCAGAACTTGCCGGTCGCCTTGCCCGCGCCGGTCGCGGCGAGCTTGCCTTCGACCATCTGCTGGGCAAAGCGGCCCCATGCCAAAAAGACTACCGGCTGGGGCAGCTGGCAGCAGCGTTCAATAACGTAGTCGGTGAGCGCGCTCCAGCCCAGCTTGGCGTGCGAGTTCGCGGCATGCTCGCGCACGGTGAGCGTGGTGTTGAGGAGCAGGACGCCCTGTTGTGCCCATGGGGTTAGGTCTCCCGTGGCGGGAATGGGGCAACCCAGATCGGCTTTGAGCTCCTTATAGATGTTGCGCAGGCTCGGCGGCAACTTGGTTTGCGTCGCAGGGACCGAGAACGACAGCCCCATGGCCTGGTTGGGCCCGTGATAGGGGTCTTGACCCAGGATGACAACCTTGACCTGGTCGGCCGGCGTATAGGCGAGGGCATTGAGGATGTCGTCTTGTGCCGGGTAGATGGTTTGCTCGGCACGCAAAAGGGCGATGCGCTCGAGCAGCTGGTTCGTAGTGTCACGTACCGGCTGCGGCGCATCGCCCAACCAAGTTGCTATGTTGCGGTCGCGGGTTGCGGTGTCCATGGGGCTCCTTTATGGCAGATGCTCTGTTGGCATCTATTGTAAAGGCGTCCGGAGACCATTGTGTCGGGGCCACAAAAGGTGAGGCGCTTACGAGGCTCGCTCGGGCGTTCCTGCCATGTGGGCGTGGTCGTGAGCATGCGCATGAAGTCGCGGAAACTCGACGGTTGCCGCCATGACGCCGGTGAGGATGAGAGCTGCACCCAGGAAGGCGATGGGGCTCAGGACCTCGCCGACCAAGAAGAACGAGAAGACGGCGGAGCAGACTGGCTCGAGCGAGAAGGCGAAGCCGGTGGTCTCGGCGGGCACGTGGGGCTGCACGAGCGTCTGGGTGATAAAGCCGTAAGCAGAGCAGATGAGCGCGAGCGCGACGACAACGACGATCTCGCTGGGCGTGCTGGGAAGCGTGAAGCCGCCAAAGACACATGCGGCAATGCCCGAGAACAGGCCGCCAAAGCCCAGCTGCCAAACGCCCAGGGACAGCGGATCGACTTCTTCGACAAAGCGCTTCGCCACAATGATATGGCCGGCATAGACAAAGGCGGAGAGCAGCATGATGAGCGCGCCCGGGTTCAGGCTGGTGAAGTCGGCGCCCGAGAGCAGCAACATACCGCAGGTGACGATGGCGGTGCCGACGAGCACTTTGCGTTCGGGGGCGCGGCGCAGCAGGGCGGCGTTGGCAAACGGCACGATCACGACCGTCAGGCTCTGCAAAAAGCCGGCGGTGGAGGCGGAGGTGAGGCTGGAGCCCAGGCACATGCAGGTGAGCTCGGTTGCCATAATGGCGCCGATGATGGCGGCACGGACCATAAGGTCGCGGTTGATGCGCAACGCGTGCTTGTGGAAGAGCAGCAGGCAGACCACAAAGGCGATGATGCAGCGTAGCGCGACGATGCTCGTGGCGTTCATGCTGTCCATACCGATCTTCATGAGGGGATACGAAAAGCCCCATGCGACGGGAACGGAAAATGAGAGCGCGATTGCTTTTTTGCGATCCATGGGACTCCTTTTGTTACAGAACGGTTTCGTACAAAGGATTCTGCTCCCAGATGTGGATGTAGTAAAGCGAATGTATCTTCAGTATGATTAAGAAACGCTAAAGTAGGCGCGAAAAGCCCTGGCAAAACGTTTTACGGCTACATCGATGTGGAGGCACGATGGCATCGCGGTATCAGATTGTATGTATGGTGGTCGATTGCGGCAGTCTTAAGGGCGCGGCGGACGAGCTGGGCTATACGCAAAGTGCGGTGAGCCAGGCCGTCAAGGCACTCGAGCGCGAGCTGGGCACCACGATTATCGAGCGCGGAAAGCAGGGCGTTTCGCTTACGCGCGACGGTAAGCAATATCTGCCGTACCTGCGCCAGATCGTGACCGCCGAGGCCGAGCTCGAGGGCAAGCGCCAGGAGCTGCTGGGGCTTTCGTCGACCGATATTCGCATCGCGACGTTTACCAACGTGAGTCGCACCGTGCTGCCGCGTGTGATCCGCGACTTTGGGGCCCTGCACCCGGGCGTACGCTTTACCCTCAAGCAGGGCGATTACACGCGCAACGCTCAATGGGTACACGATGGCGTGGTTGATTTTTGTTTTACGGCGCGCGGATTTACCGAGGGGCTCGAGAAGCGCGTGGTCTATCACGACGAGTTGGTAGCATTGTTGCCGGCCGCGCATCCGCTGACGGCAAAGGAAAAGGTGACACTTGCCGACCTGGCGTCCGAGCCGTTTGTGCTACTGGATGAGGGCGAACAGAGCCTGGTGCTCGATGCATTCGCGGCGCATGGGCTGTCGCCGCACGTGACGAGTGAGGTGACCGACGACTACACCATTATGGCGATGGTGGAGGAGGGCCTGGGCGTGAGCATGCTCTACCGTCGTACTGTGGAGGGCATGCGAGCCGATATTTGTGTGCGGCCCATCGTGCATGCCCCCTCGCGTGACGTGGTGGCCGCATGGCGCAGCTGGGACACCATGCCCATCGCCACGAGGCGCTTTATCGACTATATGAGCTCGCATATTGTCAATTAATGACTGGCGCGGTGTTGAGCGCGGTGTTTAGCGGGCTGTCGCTTTGGCTTGGGTGGCGCGATAGGTGCGTGCCGGGTGGCAGAGTAGTACCGCCACGACCATAAAGAACGCCGTGGTACCCAGGCTGATGGGGTAGACCATCATGATGTTCGCAAAGGTGCGGAAGTGCGGGAACACGCAGAACACCCAATAGAAGCGGATGCCGCAGACGCAGATCATGGTGATGAGGGCGGGTGTGAGCGAGATGCCAAAGCCGCGCAGGTAGCCTGACATGTTTTCGTAGAACATGCTAAAGGCGTACGCCGGGAAGATCGAGCACACGCGGATATAGCCGATCGAGACGATGTTGGGATCGCTGTTGAACAGCGACAAGATCTCGCGCCCCAGGCCGACAATAACGATGATCGTGGTGAGTGCAACGATGCCGCCTTCGACCAGGCAGACCTTGAGCGTCTTGGTGCAGCGGCCGATCTGGCGGGCACCGTGGTTTTGTCCCACAAAGGTGGTGCACGCCTGGCTAAAGCTGTTGAGCAGGTTGTAACACACGTACTCCAGACTCATGGCGGCGCTCGATGCCGCCATGACCTCGGTGCCCAGGCTATTGATGGCAGACTGGATGATGATGTTGGCGACGGCAAAGACGGCGCTTTGGATGCCGGCGGGCAGGCCGATCTTGACGATGCGCTTGAGGGCGACGGGGTCGATAGCCAAGTCGCGCGGGGTGACGCGGACGACGGAGTCGGTCTTGAGCAGGCGGATAAAGAGCGTGGCGGCGCTAACGGTGTAGGCGATGGCGGTGGCGATGGCGACGCCTGCGACGCCCCAGTGGAGTACGGGGACAAAGATGAGGTCCAGGCCAATGTTGAGGACGGTGGACACGGCAAGCGCCTGCAGCGGCATGCGGGTGATGCCGACGGAGCGGAAGATCGCGGCCTCAAAGTTGTAAAGCAAAATCGAGGGCATGCTGAGCAAAAAGACGCGTAGGTAGAGCGAAGCGAGCGGCATGGTTTCGGCGGGAACGTTGAGCGCGGCGAGCATGGGCTCGGCAAAGATTTCGCCCAGCGCGATGACGACAAAGCCCACGAGTGCCATGAGAATCGAGGTGTGGACGGCGCGTTTGACCATGTTCTGATCGTTGCGGCCGATAGCGTTGGCGATGACCACGTTGGAGCCAAGTGACATGCCGATAAACAGGTTGAGCATAAGACTGGTAAGCGGAACATTGGAGCCGACCGCCGCCATGGCGAGGGTTCCCTGGTCGCCCGAGAAGTTACCGATGATGACCGTGGCGATGAGGTTCGACAGCTGCTCCAAGATGCTCGTGGCGGCCACGGGGAAGGCGAACAGGGGAATATTGCGCCACAGCGAGCCGGTGGTCATATCGATGTGCTTAGATGCGGTATCAGCCATACGCTCTCAATCTCTAACATGCTCTTTCGTGCTTATTTGCGCAGACGATGATACTCCTAATCGACTAGTCGTTGGGGACGTTCTTAAACGACTAGTCATTTAAGAACGTCCCCAATGACTAGGTGGGGAAGGCGTGCGACAATGGTGGGCGTTGTGTTGTTCGCGCTAAGGAGTTGCCATGCTGTTGTGTCCCGTTTGCCATGAGCCGTTGCTGGATGACGAACGCGGTGCTGCATGCGCGGACGGACACCGGTTTGACCGTGCGCGCGAGGGCTATCTGTACCTACTGCGCTCGTCCAAGAGCGGTGACTCCATGGGCGATCCCAAGTCGCAGGCACGCAGCCGTCGTGACTTTCTGAACCGTGGATACTACGAGCCGTTGCGCGATGCGATGGTCGAGCTGGTGCGCGAGCGGGCGGCAGAGCGCGCTGCGTCTACGAACGGCTCCATGACGTTGCTCGATATTTGCTGCGGCGAGGGCTATTACACCAGCGCCATGGGCGCGGTGCCGGGCGTGGGTGCTTACGGTTTCGACCTGGGCAAAGAGATGGTGCGCCTTGCCGCCAAGCGCGGCGATGCGACCTATTTTGTGGCCAACATGAAGGATATCCCCGTGGCCGTTGGCGCCTTCGATATGGTGACCGAGCTCTTTGCTCCCTTTAACGAGCGCGAGTTTGCCCGCGTGCTGGCACCCGAAGGTTCGCTCTACACCGTGGTGCCAGGTGCCCGTCATCTGTTTGGGCTCAAGGAGGTACTCTACGACACGCCATATCTCAATGACGAGAAACTGCCGAAGACTACTGAACTCGAGTTAGTCGGAACGCAGCGGGTGTCTGCGAATATTACGCTTCAGACCCAGGACGACATCGAGGCGGTGTTCCAGATGACGCCGTACTACTACCGCACGCGCCCTGCCGACAAAGAGCGCCTGGCAAACCTGGACACCCCTCAAACCGACATCGACTTCATCATCGCCGAGTACCGCCACAGCTAACAACCTACCAAAAAGGGACAGGTTTATTTTGGCAGGTTTTATCTGGGCAAACGTAAAGGGCCGACCGCGGAGATGCGCGATCGGCCCTTTTTAGTTGCTTGGTTGCAGAGGTTGTGAGAAGTGAGCGCTTACAGACGATCCTTGTTCTCGGCTTTGACAGCGCGTGTCTGCTGAATAAAGAACAGGTCGTAGACCACGATGACAAAGGCGACGATATTGACGGAGCTGCCGCCGAGCGCGGGAAGCGTGAGCACGGCCTGCGCAAGCGTGGCAACCGCGGCAACAATACCGAGCTTAAACGCGCCGTCTACCTGCGAAGGCTTGTTGGCACCCTTGATGCCCGCAACGCCCGCGGCGAGATCAATGAGGCCCTTGGCGACAAGCACGACCGCGGCGAGCATGGCGTTCGATCCGTAGGTGGACTCGAGCTTGCCGGTCGCGATGCCGGCGATTCCAATGACGAGACTGGCGATGCCCAGAACAAAATAAATCAGGGCAAGGATTTTGAGTGTCTTGCGAGCGGCGCTCATGGCTGGTCCTTTCGATGCGGGCGCGGAGAATCTGTCGCACCCAGGTTGCGGCACATATTGTGAAGCACATTGTAGTTCAACGGGGCGATGCATGCGTTTGAAAGCGTCTCTTGCCTGTACGGTCCAACCTTTCAAAAAGGAAAGCTGGGCGTAAGTCAAATCGATGGCAGCGTATGCGCGGCGCTGCGATGATGGGGCCATGGTAAGAGCTGGACCGAAGGAGGAGCCATGATGTACGGAGTCAAGCAAGTGCGTGAGCCGCGGTCGTTGGGAAGGCGCATGAGTGATTCCGTGATCGCTGCCGTGTGCACGGGATTGATGGCGGTGCTTTGCATTGGGATGCTGTGGACCATGTCGCATGTGGGACAATAGCGGACGGTTGGGTGCCGGCATAAACGGCGCTCACGTATTCGTTTTGCTTGTTAAGGAGTACCCATGGGCGTCGTCGATCCCTTTTCTGTTGCTCGGGCCGCGGGGCTTGAGCTGATTGGGAAGTCCGAGGGACTCACGCTCACCGACGGCACGATGGAGCTGCGTGCCGATTTTACCCGCATGTTGCCACGACTCAAGCAAGGCCGTCTGCAGCAAGAGCTGTTGGTAAAGGCTGCGCGCGCAAAAGGCATCGAGAGCCCATGGGCGATTGATGCCACGGCAGGCTTTGGCGAGGATTCGCTGCTGTTGGCGGCCGCGGGCTTTACCGTCGATCTGTATGAGCAGGATTGCGTGATCGCGGCGCTCCTCAAGGATGCCTTGGATCGCGCGGCAGATGATCCGGCGCTTGCGACAGCCGTGGCGCGCATGCGCTTGCATGCGGGCGAGGACAGCATTGCCGGCCTTCGCCATACAGCTGAGCTGATCGGGCAGGGCGAGCTCACCGCTCCCGACGTGGTGTATCTGGACCCCATGTTTCCCGGGCGCACCAAGAGCGCGGCGGTTAAAAAGAAGTTCCAACTCTTGCACCATCTGGAACAGCCGTGTGCCGATGAGGAGACGCTGGTCGAGGCTGCGCTTGCGGCGCACCCGCGCAAGGTCGTTATCAAGCGGCCGGTGAAGGGGCCGCTGCTTGCCGGCGTTAAGCCGAGCTATCAGCTTGCGGGCAAGGCCGTCCGCTACGATGTTTTGGTGCCGCCGCGCCCGTAGCTTGCGTGCGATGGCTGGCGCTCCGTCAGTGTTGTGCCGATGCGGGGTCTATTTCCAAGGGTGCGACGTCAGGTGCCATCCGCCGCAGTATTCGCATTTGTAGCAGGCCAAACCGCGCCGCCCGCGGTTTTCGCAGTCGGCCATAACGGCCTCGGCCTCGGCGCGCGTGTCGTAACGGTTTTTGCGCTCGCACGATTTGTAGCGCCAGGCCTCATCGCGCTCTGCGTCCAGGGTGTTTCGGCGCTCATCCTCGCGCGCAAACAGGTCGTTCATATCGCCGCCCGTGGCAGCGCCCAAAAACTCGCTTTTGGCTTTTGACCAGGCGGCTCGCTTTTTGCTCCCCATCTGCTTCGCGCCCCTCTCCAAACGTTGGTATCATTGCTCAATCAAAGTGATACCAATAAACGTGAGGTCGCCGCGTGATGATCAGAAAAACTCTCGATACCGACATTCCCGCCGTCATGGCTATCTATGACGCGGCCCGCGCCTTTATGCGCGCGCATGGCAACGCCACGCAGTGGCCCGAGGGCACGCCTTCTGCCGAGCAGCTGGCTGCCGATATCGCCGCCGGTGGCAGCTATGTGTGCGAAGTCGATGACCGCGTGGTGGCGACGTTTGCCTTTTTGCCGGGCCCGGACGAGTGCTATGACGTAATAGAGGACGGGCAATGGCGCAGCGACACTCCGTACGCCGTGCTGCACCGTGTGGCGTCCGACGGCACCGCGCACGGTATCGCGGCTGCGATGTTTGCCTTTGCCAAGGAGCGTGCCGATCACCTGCGCATCGACACGCATCAGGACAACCTGCCCATGCAGGGCGCGAGTATTAAGGCGGGGTTCGAGCGTGCCGGCGTCGTGTATGTGTCGGACGGCACGCCGCGTGTTGCGTTCGACTGGCTGCGTGAGGCGTAAGAGTAGGGGCACGTGTCAACAATCCGCACAAACGAAAATGGTCCCGGGTGGGGCCATTTTCGTTCGCTGCGCTGATTTGCAAGCCGGCTTTCGCAAGGCGCGAACCTACGAAAATCGCCGCGCGGCAACGCGGGGCGATGAGCTCGGTCGGGGGATAGGGCCCGCTTCGCCCGCCGGCCCGTAAATTGTATCATCCAGTGTGGAACGAGGACGCCCGTTGCCGCGTGCGATGGGCTTGTAATAAGAGGAGAGCCATGTCGAAGCAGGCAGTCGTTGGAATCTTGGCGCATGTCGATGCCGGCAAGACCACGTTGGCCGAGGCCATGCTGTTCAACGCGGGCCGCATTCGCAAGCGCGGCCGCGTGGACGATGGCGATTCGCATCTGGACACTAACGCGATCGAGCGCGAGCGCGGCATTACGATCTTCTCGTCGCAGGCCGTGCTCGACCACGGCGATACCCGCGTCATGCTTGTGGATGCGCCCGGCCACATCGATTTTTCGGCCGAGGCGGAGCGCACACTGCGCGCGCTCGACTATGCGATTTTGGTTGTGAGCGCCAACGACGGCGTGCAGGGGCACACCGAAACCCTGTGGCGTCTGCTTGCGCGCTATGACATTCCGACGTTCATCTTTATCAACAAAATCGATTTGGAGAATCCCGGCCGCGATGTTTTGCTGGCACAACTTGGGCAACGTCTCTCCGAGGGCTGCCTGGATGCCAGCGAACTGCTGGTGGGCGGGGCTGTTCAGGAGGACGCTGCTGCGTTGGACGAGGCGGCGCTCGAGGAGTTTCTTGAGGCGGGTGAGCTTTCCGCCGCGACGCTGTCGCGCATGGTTGCCGAGCGCAAGCTTTTTCCCTGCTTTGCCGGCTCGGCGCTCAAGGACCAAGGCGTGGACGAGCTGCTGGATGGCATATGCGCGCTGATGTGCGAACAGACATGGCGCCCGGAGTTTGCCGCGCGCGTCTACCGCGTGAGCCGCGGGGATCGCGGCGAGCGCTTGGCATGGGTTAAAGTGACCGGCGGCACGCTGCATGCCAAGCAGATGATTAACGGACGTTCCGGTGCCGAGGCGTGGGAGCAGAAGGTCGACCAGGTACGCATCTATAACGGCGAAAAGTATGAGCTTGCTCAAGAAGTTGCTGCTGGCGGTATTTGTGCCGTGACGGGCCTAGCGCACGTTCGCCCTGGTGATGCCCTAGGCGCGGAGCCCGCGGGCGATGCACCTGTCATTGCGCCGGTTCTCACCTATACGGTGCTTCCGGGCGAACACGATGTCCATACGGTGTTCCAGGCGCTGGCCGAGCTTGCCGACGAGGATCCCATGCTCGGCGTAAGCTGGAACACGCATCTTGAACAAATACATCTGCAGCTTATGGGGGCGGTGCAGCTCGAGGTCGTGCAACGGGTGTTGGCCGATCGCTTTGGCCTTTCGGTTGCGTTTGAGTCTGGCGGCATTCTCTATAAGGAGACTATTTCGCAGCCGGTCGAGGGCGTGGGCCACTTTGAGCCACTGCGCCACTATGCCGAGGTGCATCTACGCCTGGAGCCGTTGCCGGCGGGTTCGGGCGTGCAGTTTGGTACCGTGACCTCGACCGACGAGCTCGATCTTAACTGGCAGCGTTTGGCACTCACCAACGCCATGGAGCGCGATCACCTGGGCGTGCTGACCGGCTCGCCCATCACCGATGTGCGCATTACGCTCACGGGCGGCCGTGCGCATGCCAAACATACCGAGGGCGGCGATTTTCGCCAGGCCACGTACCGCGCGATTCGCCAGGGGCTCATGCAGGCGCGTGAGGCCGGCGCGGCGGTACTGTTGGAGCCGTGGTACCACTTTGAGCTCGAGGTGCCGGGGGAGTGCGTGGGCCGGGCACTCTCGGATGCCACGCGCATGGGTGCCGAGTACGAGCCCCCGGCGATGGCGGGCGATCGGGCAAAGCTTGTGGGTCGCGTGCCAGCATCCGAGGTGCAGGATTACGCGCTGGAGGTGGCTGCCTATACGAGCGGTCGCGGTCATCTGTACCTGGAGTTCGCCGGCTATTCGGCTTGCCATGATGCCGAGCGCGTAATCGAGACTGCCGCCTATGAGCCCGAGGCCGATCTGCCCAACACGCCCGATTCGGTCTTTTGCTCTCACGGCGCCGGCTACACGGTCAAATGGTACGACGTACCCGCCGCGGCGCACGTAAAGGTCGATCCCGCCACCTTTCGCCCCCGGCGGGCAGCAGATGCCGAGTTTTTCGGCCACATGTGACAAAGGGACAGTTCCTTTGTCGTATGCTATTGGTGTAACTTGGTATAAGTTGGTATAACTATTGCCAGGGTTTGCCAATCCGAGGAGGCCGACATGAATCCAAATCCCTTTAAGCCCACGGCTGGCAAGCGGCCTCCGATACTCATCGGTCGCGAGTCGGTCATCGAAGATTTCGAGGAAGGGCTCGATAACGGCGCCGGTGCCCCCGGAAGGCTCATGCTCATTACGGGAAACCGCGGCTGTGGCAAAACGGTTCTCTTGCGGGAGCTGCAGCGTTTAGCTAGCGAGCGCGGATGGGCGGTTGTCTCCGATTCCGCCTCGCTTGGCCTATGCGACCGCCTGGTCGATGCGCTTCGCTCGAATAGGCCAGTTGTGACGTCAATGGAGTTCGGTCCTTCGTTTGGCCGGATGTCGGTCGAGGCGGCGCGAGCAAAGGGCGAGACGTTGCGCGGGCTGGTCAACGAGCGCCTTAAGAAGCTCGGTCCAGGCAAGGGCATACTGTTTGCGATTGACGAGGCGCAATCGGCGTCTATCGAGGAACTGGCGGCTCTTGCCGTTCTCTATCAGCAGGTGCTCGGAGACCAGGATGCCACGGGATTACCCGATAGCGACCAGCGCGGTCTTGCGCTGGTTTTTGCCGGTTTGCCCAGTATGGTTGACGATCTGCTCGAAGAGCCGAGCGTGACGTTTTTGCGCCGCGCCCAGCAGCGTACGCTGGGGGCGATATCTTTGCCCAAGGTGCGCGATTCATATATCCAGACGGTCAAAGACGCTGGTCTTTACGTTGACGCGGAGACGGCGGACCTTGCGGCACGCAAGAGCATGGGGCATCCCTATATGGTTCAGCTGGTGGGATATTACATGTGGCGGTCTGCTGTCCGGCGTGGCTCGCAGGTCATCGAAAGGCGCGATGTCGAGGATGGCCATGCGGATGCCGTCTCCGAGTTCTACGAAGCGGTTGACGCGCCCCTGTATTACGGGCTGCGCAGTCCACAGCGCCTCTTTATCGAGGCCATGGCGGTTGACGAGGACAAACCGACGCGCATGGCGGATATCATTGAGCGCTGTGATCGTACCCAGAGCTGGGCGAGTAAATATCGCGCAAGCCTGATTCGCGAGCGCGTCATCGAGGCTGCCGGATACGGTCTCGTCCGGTTTACTGTGCCCATGCTGGGCGAGTACATCCGCGACCGCGTTTTATGGCATGAGTAGGGTGATAAAGGTGACGGAACAGAAGATGAGCCCGCAGGCTATTGAGGTGCGTGGCGCACGTGTCCATAACCTCAAGGACATCGATATCGATATTCCGCTGGGAAAGCTCGTGGGTATTGCCGGTGTGTCGGGTTCGGGCAAGAGCTCGCTGGCACTGGGCGTTCTTTATGCCGAGGGCTCGCGTCGCTACTTGGAAGCACTCAGCACCTATACTCGACGTCGCCTGACGCAGGCCGAACACGCCCAGGTGGACGAGGTGCTGCACGTGCCGGCGGCGCTCGCGCTACACCAGCGTCCGAGCGTGCCGGGCGTGCGTTCCACTTTTGGCACCATGACCGAGCTCAACAATAGCCTGCGTCTGCTCTTTAGCCGCTGCGCCCATCACGTGTGCCCGCATTGCGGGGCGCGTGTGGAGCCGAGCCTTAACGTGGCTGCGGGCCTGTCGCTCACGTGCCCTGCGTGCGGTCGCGAGTTCTACGCGCCGAGTGCCGAGGATTTGGCTTTCAATAGCGGCGGTGCATGCCCCACCTGTGGCGGCACCGGTGTCATGCGCGAGGTGGACGAGGCGAGCCTGGTGCCCGACGAGTCAAAGACTATCAACGAGGGTGCGGTGCTTCCCTGGGGTACGCTCATGTGGGACCTGATGAAACAGGTGGCCGGCGAGATGGGCGTACGCACCGACGTGCCGTTTAACCAGCTCACGCCTCAAGAGCGCGACATCGTGTTTCACGGCCCGGCGGTCAAGAAGCATATTCTCTACGTTCCCAAAAACGGCGAGGGCGCCACGCCGCTCGACTTTACCTATTACAACGCTGTCTATACCGTCGAGAATGCGCTCGCCAAGGTTAAGGACGACAAGGGGCTCAAGCGCGTTGCGCGCTTTCTGCGCGAGGGGTCATGCCGTGACTGCGGCGGCACGCGTCTCTCCGAGGCTGCGCGCCAGCCCCAGGTGTGCGGTATCAATCTAGCGCAGGCCGCGGCCATGACGTTAGGCGAGGCGATTGAGTGGGTGCACGGGGTGCCCGCATCCTTGCCGCCCGAGATGCGGCCCATGGCGGCGGATATCTGCGATTCGTTTTTGAGCACGGCCCGTCGTCTGGTCGACCTGGGTCTTGATTACCTTTCACTCGATCGCGCCGGCGCCACGCTCTCCACGGGCGAGCGTCAGCGCGTCCAGCTCGCCCGTGTGGTGCGCAACCGATCGACGGGCGTGCTCTATGTACTGGACGAGCCTTCGATAGGCTTGCCAGCTTCCCAAGTCGACGGCTTGGTGGGCGTAATGCGCGATCTGGTGGGTGATGGCAACACCGTGGTTGTTGTCGACCACGATACGCGCGTACTGGCGGAAACCGACTACCTGGTCGAGATGGGCCCCGTCGCCGGAGCAGGCGGCGGCAATGTGATTGCTGCAGGCACGGTAGACGAGGTCGAGCAATCGCGGGGCAGCCGCATCGCTCCGTTTTTGCGCGCAGAGCCCAAGCGCTTGCGTCCGCAGGTGACTGACGACGACATGTTCGACCAGGGACATATCCGCATGGCAACCGATACCATCCACACCGTCAAGCCGCTCGAAGTCGATATCCCGCGCGGTCGCCTTGTCGCGGTGACGGGCGTTTCGGGTTCGGGCAAGACGACATTGGCGCTCGAGACGCTCATCCCTGCACTCAAGGCTCAGGCAACTGGCGCGCGCCTGCCAAGCCATGTGCGCTGGGTTGACGCCGAGGGCATCGCACGCGCCAACCTGATTGACGCCACGCCCATCGGCGCCAACGTGCGCTCGACGGTGGCGACTTATGCCGACATCCATGATGAGCTGCGCCGCGCCTTCGCCCGTACGCCCGAAGCCAAGGCAGCCGGCTACAAGGCGGGTGCCTTTAGCTACAACACCGGCGCCTTGCGCTGCCCTACGTGTGACGGCACGGGCTCGATATCGCTCGACGTACAGTTTTTGCCCGATGTCGAGATCGTCTGCCCGGCATGTCGCGGCTCGCGTTATGCGGACGCTGCTTCGCATATCCATCGCGAGGGCAAGGACGGCAGTCTGCTTACGTTGCCGCAGCTTATGGACATGAGTGTGGACGAGGCCATCGACGCCACACTGGGGCTCAAGAAGGTTCAGACGCGCTTGCAGACCTTGCACGACCTGGGCCTGGGTTATCTCACGCTTGGCGAGCCCACACCGGCGCTTTCGGGCGGCGAGGCGCAGCGTCTTAAGCTTGCGAGCGAGATGGGTCGCGTGCAGGATGATGCCGTGTTTGTGTTTGACGAGCCCACGATCGGGCTACATCCGCTCGATGTTCAGATGTTGCTGAGTGTGTTCGACGGCCTTGTTGCCAAGGGCGCCACGGTTGTCGTGATCGAGCACGACCTCGATCTTATCCGCAATGCCGATTACGTGATCGACATGGGCCCGGGCGGTGGCGATGCGGGCGGGCAAATCGTCTGCGCCGGAACGTCGGCGGATATCGCAGCTTGCTCCAAGAGCATTACCGGTCGCTACCTATAGGCAATGTGACAAAGGGACTGTCCCTTTGTCACATGTTGGCGAAGCCTGTTTGGCGTAGGGCCTCGTAGAGGACGATGGCGGCGCTGTTGGAGAGGTTGAGTGCACTGATGCGGTAGTCGTCCGGATTGACGAAGTTGCCGCAGATATCCTGCTGAAGGATGGCCTCGTGGCTGTCCTCGGTATGTCCCAGCGATTCCTCGTGGGCTTCCCAGGCCTCGGCGTTGTCGAGTGAGTCACAATCGCGCAACATGGGGATGCGCTCGCAGCGCTCGGGCGCCGCGGCAAGCAGTGGCTCGGGAATGCCCGAGCTCTCGCTGCCAAAGACCAAGTAGTCGCCATCGCGGTAGGTACTCTGCGCATAGGTGCGGCGTGCCTTTTTGGTCAGCAGATGCAGACGTTCGTCGGCAGGGGAGAGGCCGTTGCGTGCAAGGAAATCCTCCCAGCCGGCATAGGTCGTCACGTCCAAGTTTTGCCAGTAGCCCAGGCCGGCGCGACGCACCGTCTTGTCGTCGAGTGAAAACCCCAGCGGCTCCACCAGATGCAGGCGGGCGCCGGTGACCACGCAGGTGCGGCCGATATTGCCCGTATTGGCTGGAATCTCAGGTGCATACAGCACAATGTTGAACATGAATCTCCTTGGCTTAGAACGAAAAACCACCACGAAGGGCACAGTGTACCTTCGTGGTGGTTTGGCGGTTACGTTGGCGGAAAAACACCCGCTTGGATAAACCTAGGCGCGGTGCCAGTCGGTCAGGCAGGCATCGAGGGAGGCGATGAGCGCATCCTTGTCCATGTGACGGCCGATGATGCACAGGCTCGTCATGCGGTCGCCCGTCTCGTCGTCCCAAATCTGCATAATCTCGGGGTTCTCGTCGATGATCTTCTGCTTCTCGCCCTCGGGCGCCGAGTCGACAAACAGGCCGTTCTCCATCAGGCGCATCTGGTGGCCGGCCTGCTCAAACATGTAGCACATGTCCGGATCGCCGGTCTGCCACAGCGGACCCTTGACGCGGATGACCTCGTCGGGCCACTCCTGCTCAACAAAATCGGTGAACTTCTGCAGGTCAAACGGCTTGCGGCGCGAGTACACAAAGGTCTCGATGTCGTACTCGAGCACCTCGGGGTCGTCGTGCTCCTCAGGATGCTCCATGGCCTCGATCCAGGCGGCGGAGTTGTAGGCGCGCATAAAGTCGAAGCGGTCGGTATCGAGCAGTTCCTCCATGGGAACCTCGCCGTTTTGGGCCTCGACGATCACGGCGTCCTTCTGCAGGCTGCGCACGATGGCCTTGAGCTCGGCGATCTGCTCAGGGCTGACGGTATCGGTCTTGTTGAGGATCAGCGTGGAGCAGAATTCAATCTGCTGGATGAGCAGGCTCTCGATGTCGTCCTCGTCGATATCCTCGGCCAACAGGTCGCGGCCGCCGTTGAACTCGTCGTACATGCGGGCGCAGTCGACCACAGCCACGATGTTATCGAGCGCGAGCTTAGGCTCTCCGCCCACCTTGGCCTCGTCGCAGAAGCTCGAGATAGTGTAGGCGATGGGGATAGGCTCGCAGATACCCGATGCCTCGATGATGATGTAGTCGAAGTTGCCCGAATCGGCGATGCCCTGCAGCTGGTTGGCCAGGTCATCCGAAAGCGTGCAGCAGATGCAGCCGTTGGTGAGCGGGATGAGGTCGTCGGTCTCGGAAAGGCCGCCGTCGGCGATAAGGCTGGCATCGACGTTGATCTCGCCGATATCGTTGACGATCACGGCGGCGCGGATGCCGCCGTCGTTAGCGAGGATGTGGTTGAGCAGTGTGGTCTTGCCGGCACCGAGGTATCCGGTAAGCATGATGATCTTCACGGGTTTGTTGGGCATGTGCCCTCCTTTGTTAGACATGGCTTACAGTTAAATCTTATGCCAAACGCCTGCTCTTATACCCACGCGCTGGCAAATAACACAGGCTACTCCCAGGCTCCCCATACATCGGGGCAATAACCGACGGTGACCTTTTTGCCGTTGCGCACGATGGGCTCGGCTAGAACCTGCTGGTTCTCGAACAGCTTGTCGAAGCGCTGGCTAGGGGTGAGGTGCTGGATGAGCGCGAGCATCTCCTCGTCCTTGGCCTTGGGGTTGAGCAGCTTGTCGATGCCGCCGACCGCCTGCATCACGCTCGTAAGCTCGCCTTTGCTCATCTCCTTTTCCTTAAGGTCGATAAACTGCACCTTAATGCGGCGCTCTTTGAAGAAGCGCTGCGCTTTCTTGGTATCGAACGACTTCTTAGTCCCGAAGATTTGAATATTCATGGCCCCGCCGCTCTATCGAATGAAGTTGGTCGTTGCGCGATCGGCTTCGGGCGCGTTGATACCGGCGGCCTGTCCCGCCTCGATGCAGCGCAGGAGCCAGGCCATGTTCTTGCCGATGTTTCGCATGGTGGCAAGGCCCTCGGCGTCCCCATCGGCGTCGCCGGGCACGCGGCCAAACACGTTGTTCCAGTAGGTGGAAGCAACCACGGGCATTTGCTTAATGGTGAAGTACTTGTTGAGCACATCGAAGGTGGTCGACGTACCGCCGCGACGGGCGACGGCGACTGCGGCGCCGGGTTTGTGCTCAAAGGCATGCCCGCCTGCATAGAAGGCGCGATCGAGGGCCGAAAGGATGCGGCCGCTGGGGTGCGCGTAGTAGACGGGCGAGCCAAAGACAAAGCCATCTGCCTGCTCGGCGGCAGCGACGAGCTCGTTCACCACGTCGTCGTCAAAGGTGCAGCGACCGCCAAGTTTGCCACACTGGCCGCAACCGATGCAATCGCGAATGGGCTTGGCGCCCAGCTGAAACACCTCGGTATCAATGCCTTCCGCATTAAGTTGCTCTGCGACCTCGGCGAGTGCGCGGGCGGTGTTGCCGTTTGCCTTGGGGCTGCCATTGACCAAAAGAACCTTCATCACAAACTCCCTCTGCTGTCGGTGACTTCTGCGGAGGATTATCGCACGAGAGGGTAGATGGCGTGGGGCGCGATGTGAAACGG
>CAJKZP010000026.1:0-20325 GCA_905204415.1 uncultured Collinsella sp.
GAGATGGTCGAGGCGGCGCTCGAGTGCCAGGAGGAGTACGGGCACCCGGCGGGCTGCACCATCGCGCAGATCATCCAGGAGTCCGGCCAGGGCGACCGCATGAGCCAGCTCGCAGAGCGCGACCACAACCTCTTCGGCATGAAGTGGTGGTCGGGCTACGCGGGCTGCCCCGAGGTGGCCGGCAAGGCGAACTGGGCCACCAGCGAGGAGTACGTGCCCGGCGAGCACACCCAGATCACGGCGAGCTTCATCCGCTTCACCGGCGACGCCGAGTGCATCCGCTTCCGCAGCAGGGTCTTCCTGCAGGCGGAGCGCTACTCGGGCAACGCCCTCATCCGCGAGGCGATCGAGAGGCACGACTCGGACAGGATGGCCGAGGGGCTCAAGGACGCCGGCTGGGCGACCGACTCGTCCTACGTCGAGTCCCTGAAGTCGATCATGGCGCAATGGGGCCTCTACCGGCTCGACTCCATGACGGTCGATGACCTGAAGTACCCGGCCGCGAACGGGAACGCGATCGTCGAGGCGGCGTACAGCCAGCTCGGCGTGCCCTACGTGTGGGGAGGCTCGACCCCCGGCAAGGCGCTCGACTGCAGCGGGCTCACGCAGTACTGCTACGCGCAGGCGGGCATCCGCATAAGCCACTACACGGGTTCCCAGTACGAGGAGCTCAGGCGCATACCGCTCTCGGAGGCGAAGCCCGGCGACATCCTCTACCGCTCGGGCCACGTGGCCATCTACATCGGCGACGACAGGTACATACACGAGCCGCGAGCGGGCGACGTGTGCCGCATAGCGAGCGGCATCGGCAGCTTCAGCTGCGCGCTCACCGCGAGATAGGAGAAACCAATGCAGGGAAAGTCAAGGGTCATGGCCGCCGTCGCGGCAGGCGCGCTCACCGTGGCGCTCGGCGCGGGCGCGGCGCGCTGCGCCATCGCCCCGCAGGAAGGCGCGCAGGATAGTCCCCAGGAGCAAGAGCAGCCCGCGGCTGCAGGCGCCGACGTGGCGACCGGGAAGGCCGCCTCGGGCGCCGAGGCGCTCTGGAACACCGCATGGACGGGCGCCGACGACCCGACAGCCACGCTGCGGATCGTCGAGGGCGCCATGGTGGAGAGCTCAGGCGGCACCGAGCGCGCCTGGTTCTTCTCGGCCGAGGAGCCCTCCGAGGCCGGCGGCGTGCTCAGCGTGCCCATCGACGTCAAGGGAACCGGCGACAAGGCGGGGGGCCTGTCGCTCATCCAGGTCTCGGGCGACGGGGGCGCCCGCACCCTGGCCTGCGACCTCCTAGCGCAGGCCTACGCGCTCCAGAAGGCGCAAGACGGAGCGTTCTCCGTGACCGGCACCGACGACCGCCTCTCCGAGGCGCTGGGCGCGGACGCCGACGCCATCGAGGAAGCCGTCGCCAGGAAGGCGGCGGAGGTGTCCCCGCAGGCGGCGGGTGCCTCCTGGGACAAGGAGGTGTGGCTCGACTACGCCGGGAACGTCGCGTCGACGACCTTCACGCTCGACGACCCCGCCTCGACGGTGGTCACCGTGGTCTCGCGCGGCGGCTCGCTGGAGGCGATGTAGCCATGGGGGCGCTCAAGGCGCGACGCCGAAGGGCGTTCGCCATCTCCGCCGCGACGGCGTTCGCCCTCTGCGCGCTCCTGCTCGTCCCCGCGCAGCCGGCATACGCCGACATAGCCGGGGACGTCAACGATTGGCTGTGCGGCCTCCTGCGCGACTGCTGCAACTGGATGTTCAAGGCGCAAACGGGCGTGCTCGGGTCGATCGGCGCGAACGGGATCCTCTCGGCCGACTTCGCGCACATGCTCACGAGCTCGAGCGACCTGACCATGCACGACGTCGCCCGGGGCGTATGGCAGGTTGCCATCCTGCCGATCGGGTGCGGGGTGCTCGGCCTGGTCTTCACCCTGAAGCTCATCGAGATCTCCCAGCGCATGGACGGCAGCCAGAGCCTTCCCGGCGTCAAGGAGGTCGTGTTCCTCCTCGTGTTCTTCGCCGTGTTCCTGTTCCTCATACAGAACAGCTTCGACCTGATGGCGTCGATCTACGAGGTCTGCGGGCTCGCCATCGACCGAGTCGAGGCGCTCTTCGGCGCCGGAGGCGCGCTCGACCTGCCCGAGGTGTCCGTCGTCACCACCGACGACGACATCCCCTCGCTCATCGCCATGCTCGTCGTGAGCCTCATCAGCTGGGTCGTGGTGCTGGCGGCCTACGTCATCGCCCTCGTGGTCTGCTGGGCCCGCGCGCTCCAGCTCTACATCATGGCCGCGTTCGCCCCGATCCCGCTGGCGTTCCTCGGCATGGACGCCACGCGCCAGATAGGTGTCGGCTACCTGAAGAGCTTCGGGGCGGTCTGCATCGCCGGCGTCATCATCCTCGTGCTGCTCATATCGTTCCCGCTCGTGCTCGGCGGGCTCACCGGGGCAAACCCCGGGACGGGCACCCCGGCCGACGCGGTCGCGAACGGGCTCACCTACGCGCTGCAGTACCTGGCCATGTGCGTGCTGCTCATCCTGGCCCTCGTGAAGAGCGGCTCCTGGGCGCGCGACATCGTGAGCGGCTTCTAGCGGAAAAGCGAGGAAGGGGGCGGTCGCCATGAGATAGAGGCGCCGCGCCGGGGCACGCGTCCCGGCGGATGAAGACAAGGACCGATTGAAAACGAAAAGGAGGAAAGACATGGAAGAGAGGAAGAACGTGTACCTCTCGCTGCACAAGAGCTTCGTGCGGGAGGGAATCGAGTACACCGACCGCGCGACCGGCGAGGCCAGGACCTTCAACTCGGCGACCCTTCCCAAGGGCACCGTCGTCGACGGCATGGACGTGGGAGGCTACGAGTTCAGCCCCATGTTCGTTAACGAGAGCCGCTTCAAGGGGGCCGACTTCCGAGACATACCGCTGCTCGCGAACCGCGAGGTGTGGCTGAGGAAGACGGTGATGGGCCCGGACGGCCGGCCCGAGCTCGACGAGGGCGGCCGCGCGGTCAAGGACACCGTGAAGGTCATGCCGGCGCAGCTCAAGGAGGCCGTTGACGCAGAACGCTCGCGCTACCTCGCGGAGCGCGCCGAGCACGCCCGCAAGGCGAGCCGCGCCGCCGAGCACGAGGCGCCCCGCGCACAGCGAAGCGTCGAGAGATAGGGAGGCGGAAAGATGAACGCAGCGAAAGACTGCACCCTGCAGGAAAAGCTCCTCCGATGCGCCATGGCGCTCATCCTGGCGGCGGGGGCGCTGCTCGCCTCCGTGGCGGCCTCGCCCGCCTACGCCGCGCCGAGCACGGTCGACGTGTCCATCGGCGGCAAGATCCCATACGGCGGCTTCGCCACCACGTGGATGAGCGCCGACGGCAACATCGCCTACTGCGCCGAGCCCTCGTCCCCGACGCCCGAGCCGGGCTCCTACTCGACGAGCCCCGTGCCGAGCGGCGACGTGACCGCGGCCATCTGGTACTCGTTCGGCTCTCCCGGCTTCGACGCGTCGATGTTCCCGGGCAGCTGGTACGACGGCGGCGGCTGGGACGACGCCAAGTACGCGGCTGCGAGCCACGTGCTCATCGCCTACGCCTACTCGGGGTCCGAGTCGGCGGCCACGCACGGCACGAGCTCCGAGTTCGCCTCCTGGGCGAAATCCGAGCTGATCGGCGGGACCTTCGCCAAGATGAAGGCGGGCGCCGGCAGGGTCTCCGCCGGGTTCGAGGCGTTCTGCGTCAGGACCGGCGGCGGCTCCCAGACGCTCGTGAGCTTCAGCTGGTCCACGGGCGGAGTCAAGGTCGCCAAAACGGACTCCGAGGCGGGCGCGGAGCCCCAGGGCGACGCCTCGCTCGACGGCGCGAGTTTCTCCGTCGTTAACGAGACCGGCCGCTACGTGCTGGTCGGCGGCAAGTACTACGCCGACGGAGAGGTCTGCGCCACGATCAGGACCGCGCCCGAGGACGGGTCGCACGTCGCCGCGACCGGCGCCGACGCGCTTCCCGCAGGCAATTACCGCATCGTCGAATCCGGCGCGCCAGAGGGCTACGACGCCAGCGACGCCTCCGTCGCGTTCACCGTGAAGGCCGACGAGGTGCGCGACCTCACGGGCGACCCCGTGCCCGACGAGGTCTTCCGCGGCGGCGTGCAGGTGACCAAGTCCGACAAGGAGCTGCAGGCGTCCGAGGCGCTGGCGGGCAACGGCCACGAGGAAGTGCCGGGCGAGCACCCCGGCCTCGACGGGATCGAGTTCACCGTCACGAACCGCTCGGCGCACAAGGTCCTCGTTGACGGCGAGTGGCGCGAGCCGGGCGAGGCCGTGGCCACGCTGACCACCGCATGGAACGACGAGGCCGGCGCCTACACCGCGCAGACCGCGGCCGACGCACTGCCGTACGGAACCTACGACGTGCGGGAGACGGCGACGAACGGGAGCTACCTGCTGACCGACGGCGAGCCCCGCACCTTCGAGGTCCGCGCCGCCGGCGAGATCGTGAGCGCCTCCGCGGACGGCGCCGCGCTCGAGTTCCGCGACCAGGTGGTGCGCAACGACCTCGAGCTCTCCAAGAAGAGCGAGTCCGACAACGCCGGCCTCATGGTCCCGTTCGCCATCGAGAACGCGGCCACCGGCGAGACGCACGTGCTGGTGACGGACCGCAACGGCGACGCGTCGACCGCGAGCAGCTGGAACAGGCACTCGAGCGACACCAACGCCAACGACGCCCTGCTCGGCCATGAGGGCCCGATCGGGGCCGCCGATATGGACCCGAAGGCCGGCATCTGGTTCTCTCTCGGCGAGGACGGCTCCTCGGCGCCGGTGGACGACTCGCTGGCGGCGCTGCCGTACGGCTTCTACACCATGACTGAGCTGCGCTGCGAGGCCAACGAGGGCCTCGAGCTCATCACGAGGAGCTTCTGGATCGATCGCGACTCGACGGTCGCGAAGGCCGTGTGGATGGGCCTTGACGACCAGGAGGGCCCGCGCATCTCCACCACGGCAAAGGACGGGGCGGACGGCGACAAGGACGTCTCGGCCGACGCCGAGGCCAAGGTCGTCGACGCCGTCGCCTACGAGGGCCTGAAGTCCGGCGAGGAGTACGAGCTCTCGGCCACCCTCGTCGACAAGGCGACCGGCGAGCCCGTGGCCGACGCCTCGGGCATGCCCGTGGAGGCCAAGGCCGAGTTCGCCCCCGCGCTCTCGACGGGCAGCCAGGACGTCGAGATCTCCTTCGACGCGAGCCTGCTCGGCGGCCGCGACCTGGTCGTGTTCGAGAGCCTGCGCAAGGACGGAGCCGAGGTGGCGTCGCACGCGGACCTCTCCGACGAGGGCCAGACCGTCCACGTCGCCGTCGAGGTGGGCACGCAGGCGGCCGACGCCGCCGACGGCGACCAGGTCATCGAGGCCGGCAAGGCCAAGGTCGTCGACACGGTGGCCTACAAGGGCCTCGTCCCCGGCGAGACCTACATCGCCGTGGGCACGCTCATGGACAAGGGCACCGGAGAGCCGTTCCTCGACAAGGACGGCAACGAGGTGACCGCGCGCACGCCCTTCGAGCCCGAGGCGCCCTCCGGCACCGTCGAGGTGACCTTCGAGTTCGGCACCGAGGGCCTGGCCGAGGGAGACGAGCTCGTCGTCTTCGAGAAGGTCCTGGACTCCGCCGGCAACGTCGTTGCGGCCCACGAGGACATCGACTCCGCCGAGCAGAGCGTCGCCGTGGACAACCCCGACACGCCCGAGGTTCCCGACGAGCCCTACGCCAAGACCGGGGCCGACGCCCCCGACGGCACCGGCTACGCCGTGGCCGCGGGCATCGCTCTGGCAGCTGCGGCGGGCGCGGGCGGAGCGCTCGCGTACCGCAAGCGCAAGGCGGCCGCGAGCAAGGACGAGGCGGCCGAAAAGCCGGAAGAGTAGCGGCAGCGCATCGATACCGAACCGGAGGCCCTGGGCGCCCGCCCGGGGCCTCCCCTGCGAACGGGGGAGGACATGAACAAAGGGAAAGCCGCCACGGCGCTCGCCGTCGCCGTGGCGTTGCTGGCGCTGGCGGCGCTCGCCGTCCTGCCGCAGCCCGAGAGGAACCCGTACGTGGTGCACGAGGTGCCCGCTGCGGAAGAGGACGCGGCGATGGGGGCTCAAGAGACGGGAGGCGGAATCGACTGGGACGCCCTTCCCGCCTCCGTCGTCGCATGGGTGCGCGTGCTGGACACGACCGTCGACTGCCCGATCGTCCAGGGCCGGTCGGAATCGCCCGACTTCTACCTCACGCACGATGCTAACGGCGAGCGCTCCGCATGGGGCGCTCCCTACATCGACGCAGGCTGCGCGCAGGGAGCCGAAAGCCCGCTCGTCATCGTGTACGGGCACCACATGTCCGACGGCACCATGTTCGCGCCGCTCGCGCAGTACTCGTCGCGCGACTTCGCCGAGGGGCACCGCACCATCCAGGTCTTCACCCGCGAGAAGGCGATCAAGCTCGAGGTCTTCGCGGCCGACGTGGTCGACGCGAGCTCGGAGGGAAAGCGGACCGACTTCGCAGACGCGGCGGCGCTCGACTCCTATCTCGGGGACAAATTGTCCCGATGCGAGGTCGTCCTGGAAGAGCCGAAAGACGTCGCCCAAGCCTGGGCCTTCGTCACCTGCAGCTACCAGACGAGCAACTCCCGCACCGTGGTCTACGCGAAGGAGGTGGAAGCATGGGATTCGCGCCCTTCGGAATAGGGCTCCTCATGGGGCTCCTCGCGCTCACGGCCTACGCTTGCTGCGCAGCCGGCGACGACGACCAGGACTAGCCTTCGAAAATCGGAATCGCAACCAAGCAGAACGATCAACCTCCTCGCTCCGATGGTCAGACGAGGGGCTTGCGCATGGCGGGATAATCTAAGGTCATGGACAGAAAGGGAGGTTGGGTATGGCGATCATCGACTGGGAAGCGGCACGCCGCCGAGACGAATACGGACCCGGACCCGTCGACGCCATCCCGGAATGCGACCGGAACGGCTCCTCACCGAAGGCCCTGGCGGCTTGGGACGCCATAAGCAACGAAGAAAAGCGAATCCTGCTCAACAACGCTTGGTGCCGCGACTGCCACGACGCCAACGCATCGTTCGCTCCCGGCTACACGCTGCGCGCCGACAAGTTCGGAATCGTGATCGAGGGCAATTGCACGAAATGCGGCTGCGCCGTCGCCCGGTGCGGCTACTAGGCCCCATCCGGGCTCAGGGGCAAGCGGGACGGCTTCGCCGACGCGGTGGAGCCCAACCCCTACCACGGGGACAAATTGTCCCAGACGAGGAAGTCGCGCGCCGTCCTCCTTGTCACATACTCAGCTGACAACTGAATCTAGTGTCCATAATGCTCGTTGTGTTAGACCGCTTTGGATACTGGGACTTTTCCTATAATCTTTCTTGCTTAGATAGCGGGCGAAAGCGAAGGAGCTCCTATGGTCACCAAGGATGATGCGTGTTGGATAATCGGCCTTTCCGCAGGTGCGGGCATTGGCGTATATCTTGATGGCGGCTGGGGCGTCGATGCGCTTGTCGGGCGTGAGACCAGGGCTCATAACGACATCGACCTGTTCGTTCAGCGCGGGGATTACCAAAGGTTCGTGGATCTAATTGCTGATGAGGGGTTTTCCGAGGTGGCTGCATCTTTCACCACCGAAGATCACACGGTGTGGCAAGACGAGGCGGGGCGCATCGTCGACCTGCATTGCTTCGATTTCGCCGAGAATGGCGATATTCTGTATCAGGGAGATCGTTTTCCCGGGGAGGTCTTTTCGGGGAGGGGGCGCATCGGCGAGGTGGAGGTGTCGTGCATCGACCCCGAAAGCCAGCTGTTGTTTCACTTGGGCTATCAGCATGACGAGCACGACGTCCACGATGTCATGCTCCTATGCCGTGAGTACGGTTTCGACGTTCCCGAAGAATATCGCTAGCTGTTGCTTTTTGCATCGGGTCACGACTTCAGCGCTTGCCGCAGATGCGCTGCGCCAGACCGCCCTGGACATCACGCCACGCCGTATATGGCCCTCCGCGCACGCGAGTCCCATTTCGCCTGCTTGATCCAGTACTCGTAGAACGGATAGGGGGTCACCTTGTACTGGCGCCAGGTCTTCTCGTACGTGCCGCGGGCCGCCTGCCTCACTATGAGCTCGGCGAGCTCGTCCGCGCTCCTGCGGACCTTGAAGCACCATGTCCACTTGAACCAGGCGAGGTAGTTCTCGAGGCGTCTCGTGGAGACGCCCCGGAACCTGCCGATGAAGTGCCTCATCTGGGAGTGGAGGCTGTTCACCCTGTTGATGGCGTGCTCCTCCCTCTTGCTGGCGATGTGCTCGCCGACGCCGAGGGCGGGCAGGACGCGGCGGTACACGTGCGCACGGTCCGTCGAGATTATCGCGCCGACCGCGAGCTTGTCGGCGAGCAGCTCCCTGGCCGCCGCCTCGTCGAGGCCGCCCCTCCCCGCGATCTCGTAGAAGATGTCGCCGGCGTCGTTGATGCCGGTGAGCACGCATATCTTCTCGTGCCCGTCGGTTCCCTGCGACCTTGTGCGGGGCCTCCTGGGCACGCCGGACTCCGACCTGGAGCGGTTTCCCTTGAAGCTCTCCCTGAAGAAGCACTCGTCGAGCTCGGCCCCGCCGCCGGCCTCCACGCGGAAGGCGGGCATGCGCTTGGCCATGGCCTCGAGCAGCCTGTGGCGCATGAAGAACGCCGTCTTGAGGCACACGCCGCACTTTTCCGCCGACTCGCGCAGCGGGAGCATGTCCACGTGGCACTCCGCGAACCTCATCCAGGCCGACCTGTCGAGCTTGGTGGTGGAGAAGATGCGCATGGTGGCGTCGGTGAAGGTCCTGGCGCACCCTCGGCAGAGGAACCGCTGACGGCCGCGCCCGTCTCGCCCCCTCTTCACGTAATGCGGGGAGCCGCACCAGGGGCAGGCTCTGTCGGGATCGTCTTCCGCCCCCTCGCTTGCCGCGAGGTCGAAAAGCTCCGCGTCTATCAGCGCCTTGAGCGATCTCAGGGCCCTGCTCTTCTCGGCAGCCGTCATCTGCGGGAGGAACTGCCTCGTCATCTGGGTGAGCACGTCTTCCATTGCAACCTCCATCTCTTCTGATGATGGAATTGTCGCAACCGGGGCCCCGTCGCGTGTACTGCGTGCAGGACACTTATCCAAAGCGGTCTAACACAACGATAATGCTGTACACCGACGACGCTTTTCGCGCAGATAATGACCGGTGGTTAAAACACTGATAGAGACCAAATCCATCGGTGGGATAATGGCCTTTGATTGCAAATGGAGAAAGGCAGGGACGATGGGCTTCTTCGATAAAGGCTTCGACCCAATAAAAGAGGCGCAGAAGGCTGCGGCCGCTGCAGGAAAAGGAATCGCAAGCGCTGTCGAACAGGCATCGAATGCCGCTCAAAGCGCCGCCGATCAGACGGGACAGGCCATCGGGGACATTGCAGGCAAGGCAAAAGGTGCCGTTCAGAGCATTGGAGATGCGATCAAGGACGGTCCAGAGCCGAAGAGCTTCAAGTACAACACTGAGTTTGTCGATGAGCAAGACGCTGACGCATCGACCAAATCTCAAAGTCCGGCTCCCGAACATATGGCGAAAACGCTCGGCGGTGTAGCTGAAGGAGCCGCAAATGCCGCGAGCGCTGCGGCCGCCGGTGCTCAAGGCGCTGTCGCCGCCGTCGCAGGCAAAGCGGGAGAAATCGCCGATGGGATCAAGCAAGGCGTCGAGAATGCAAGGGCGAAAGAACCGGATGAGTACGAGCTCGCCGTCATCGAATACAACCAAGCCTATACAGATCTGGAGTCGGGAGGGATCGAACTCTACCAGTCCAGGCTGAGGAGCATCGACCTGCTGGACCTCGTTACCGATCTGGTGAACTCGATCGCGAACACGCCGAAGTCGTTTGTGGAGGATATCGAAGAGGTGTCCCACAAGAAGCGAAGCTTCAAGGAGTCGGAGTCCTTCGCCCGCGAAGAGCTGGACTCGGCACGGAAATCGGCGGCCAGCGCCGGCGCCGGCGTCGCGGCGGGCATGGCCGTTGCCAGCATAGCCCCATCCGCCGCCATGTGGGTTGCCACAACTTTCGGGACCGCCTCCACGGGCGCCGCGATCTCCACGCTGTCGGGCGCTGCCGCGACGAACGCGGCGATGGCCTGGCTCGGCGGAGGCGCATTGGCTGCCGGAGGAGGCGGGATGGCCGCCGGCAGCGCTTTCCTGGCGATGGCCGGCCCCATCGGATGGGGCATCGCAGGCGCCACGTTGCTGACCTCCATAGCGCTTTTCGTGAAAAAACAGCACAAGATCGCTGAGGAAAAGCACGAGGAGCTCTTGTCGGTAAAGAGAAACACCGAGGCTCTTAGGGAGACGTCTGCAGCGATCGTGGCGCTCAGGACAAAGACCGATGCTCTTCGCGAAGAGCTGTCCGGGTCCTTTATGTCCTCATGCCGCCTGCATGGCGCCGACTACCTTTCCATCTCCGACGACGAGAAACTGGCCCTGGGCTCCTTGGTAAACAACGCGAAGTCCCTGGGCAGCCTCATCGTCGAGAGGGTGGCCACCCGGGACGGTGAATAGCCGTGAATACAGAGAAAGTAGTCAAGAGCACTCAGGAGCAGGCCGTCGCCGCCTGGATCGGCTTGATCAACCAGATGAGAATCGACGACCTCATCGAGAATCTCAACCGCCAAGACCAGAACCTCGATTCCGCAATGGAGTCCATGAACTGGGCGCTCGGGAAGATCGAGGACCTCGTCGTTGCGAACAGAGGCGGCAACAAGGGCGTCCATGGGTTCATCGCCGAGGTGGCCGAATGCGGGTTGGAGAACGCGCAGAGCCTCGTCCATGGCGATAAACCGGCAATGGAATGGGTTAATGACAACGGACCCGCCGACCTTTTGCGCGACGGCGTCGAGATACAGGTCAAGTTCGTGAACGCCGGCGGCAAGTTCTCCCTGGACGCCGTGGCCGCCCATTTGCAGAAGTACCCCGATTTCCTCGACAAAGACGGCATCTACCAGATCCCGAAGGACCATCTCGACGCGGTGCGCTCCCTGTACGAGATGCCAAAGGAGGAAGCGGCCAAGCTGGCGTCCTCGACCGGCGGCCCGTCCTACTCAACCTGGAAGAGCATCCATGAGTTCTTCGACTCAAGCGGGTTCAGCATCGATGACCTCGAGGCCTCCAAATTCGAGTACTCGGAGGTCCAGAAGAACGCTATCGCCGACAAGATGGCCGAGGAGAAGAGCAGGCTCGCAGACGAGAGCGAGCGAATAAAGAGAGACATCTACGAGGAGCACAAGCCAACGCCCCAAGAGGGCGCGAAGGCCGCAGCGGCTGGCGCCGTTCTGGAAGCGGGAACGGCATTCGCCATTTCAATGAAGCGTCATCTCAGGAACGGAAAGCGCATCGGCGACTTGACCCAGGACGACTGGGAGGAAATCGCAAAAGATTCCGGCATGGGACTCGTCAAGGGCGGGGTTCGCGGCGGAGCTGTTTATTGGCTGAACAACTACACGGCCACGCCCTCATCTGTTGCAAGCGCGCTGGTCACGGCATCATTCGGCGTCGCAGAATGCGCTTACAGGTTCCGCAGCGGCGAGCTTACGGAGATTGAGTTTATAGAAAGCTCAGAAATCGCGTGTCTCGATGCGTCTGTGAGCGCGTTCTCGAGCTTCGTGGGCCAGGCCATCATTCCGGTCCCGGTTCTGGGCGCCCTCGTCGGCAACGCCGTAGGCACGACCGTGTACGAATTGGGAAAGGATTTCTATGACAAACGAGAGGCGGAGCTGCTCGCGCACTATGCCCAGGAATTGAAGGCCCTCGATACTGAGCTCGATGGCGAATACGCCGCATGCATCAGCGGCCTTCGTGAGAATATGAGCGCATACATCAGCCTTCTCGAGAAGGCTTTCTCCCCGAATGTCGCAATGGCTTTTTCCGGCTCCGTTGAGTTGGCGGCAAGCCTTAACGTCCCGGACGGCGAAATCCTGCACACGCGCGAAGAAGTCGACGATTTCTTCCTGAATTAGAATCAGCCAGGTTAAAGAAACAACGGCCGAGCGAAACCCAATCGCTCGGCCGTTTGCCGTTTAGAACGGATGAATCTCCTGTATTACCATCATGCTCACTTGCCTAGGCAGGCAAACTGCAATCGCCTACATCACCCACTTGAACACGGCGCGGAACAGCCAGACGAAAAAGCCCAGCGTGACCTTAAGCGCCGCCATGAGGAACCTACCAAGCCTCTTCATCGACGTCACCCCAATCTTCCTTGACCTTGCGGGCGCCCTCGTCGGCGCCCTCTTCCTTCTCTTCCACGAGCAGCCTCGCCAGCTCGTCGGGCACGCCCGGGACCTCCGCCCTCCCCAGCGTGCGCTGCAGGTCCCTTATCTGCGACTTCAGCGGTTTTGAGGGAGGGCCCACGTGCTCGCGGTAGCAAGCGCAAATCGCAGAGGCATCACATAGATAGCCCCGCACCCGGGCGAACGCCTCGTCGCCGTCGAGCAGAACGCGGCGGGCTCGCCCGAGCTCGGCCTCCGAGGCCAGCATGAAGCGCCACCCGCGGAACCTGCGCGCCGCCGGGATGCCGTCCCCGGGCGCGTCGGCGCGCCAGTCGTCGCGCACCTGGTGCCAGTTCGCCGTGAGCCAGAGCCCCTTCTCGGGCTCCTCGCGCATCTCGAGCTCGAACTCCGTGAGCATGTTCGCGCCGGAGAACGGCGACCCCTCCGTGAACGAGAGCGTGTCGAACAGCGTCGTCTTGCCGCCCTCGTACTCTATCCTCACCATCATCTCCGGCCCCTCTCCCTGCGCTGGTCCTGCTGGGCCCGCTGCCGCTCGGCGGCGAGGATGCGCTGCTGCTCGTCCGCTCGGTGGCACTGGCGCGAATTGCCGCTGGCATCGTCGCGCCCTTCAACGTCCCCGTAGCGGGTCTTGAGCGGCATGAGCCCGTTCTCGGCCATATAGGCGCGGGCGGCCTCGAGGCGACGGTACCCCTCGCCGCCCGCCTGGCCTCGTCGCTCGAGCGTCGTCATCCTGAGCCCGAACTCCTCGATGGACTCGACGTCGAACTTCGCGCAGGTCTCGAGCGCCGAGGAGAGCCTGCTCAGCTCCGAGAGGTCGTTGAGCTCGAGGGCCCGCTCGGCGGCCTCGCGGATGCGCGCGGTGCTCGCGTCCGTGGGACGGTAGGCGCCCTCGCGCTCGAAGCGCCGGCGGAGCATCTCCTTGCCGTAGACGAACCCCAGGCGCTCGCCGCTTACCTTCTTGGACGGCTCCTCGGCCAGGCTGAACACCCAGTCGTCCCGCCGCGCCTTGGCCGAGTTGTCGGCGACGTGCACGCCCAGGGCGTCGAGGATGCCGAGGAACTCCGCCTCGTCGCGCGCCGTGGTCTTGGCGAGCGCGACGCGGGCGCGGATGTCGCCGACCCACGAGTAGCCGCCAGAGCGCATGATCTCCTTCTCGGCCCGGCCCAGGTAGATGCTCCTGCGGCTCCTGGGCCCGCCCGCGCCGGCATGCCCGCGCGCCTTCGAGGGAGATTCGGGCGCCCGGTCGTTGGAGAGTCCCGACAGCCCGCGCTCGCGGGCCATGTCCTGCAGGTCTCGGTTGAGGTCCTCGGGGTGCTGGGTCTGCATGCGGTAGCCGGTGCGGAGGTTGGCGTTGTTCACGACGATGTGCGCGTGCGGTATGCCGTGGGCGTTGTCGTCGTGGTAGACGATGGCGATCTCGTGGTCGCCGAAGTGCTTGAGCGCCCACGAGCACGCGAGCTCGCGCAGCGCAGCCAGGTCGATGTCGTCGCCGGGGTCCGGCGAGAGCACGAAGTGCTTGAACGTGCGCGCGGGCTTACCCCTCCAGGGTGCGTCCGTGCCGAACGCGGCGCGCGTGGCGTCCATCTCGGCGTCCCAGGCGCAGGCCTCCTTGGCGTCTTCCCCCAGCGCGCCGGCGTCGCGCTCGTCGTAGCTCAGGTTGAACAGGTCGCGCGCCAGGGCGCGGCCTCCCTTCTCGAGGTAGCGGCGAATGCCTCCGGTCGAGCCGTGGCCGCTTATCGGCTTCAGGATCGGCATGGCGAGCCCTCCACGAGCGAGTCGGCGCCGATGCGACCGAGCTCCGCCGTCATCTCGCGGGCCGCGGCGTTCACGTCGGCGAGCTCGCGCTCGATCGTCGGGATGCTATCCGCGACGAGGTCGCGGTCGACGTGCCCGTGGCGGGCGTGGAAGTTGATGAGGTTCATCGCGTGCACGGCCTGGTTGTAGTGGTAGCCCCACTTCGTGAGCTCCCGAGACATCGACCAAAGGGCCCTGCGGTCCACGAGTATGCGGTGCTCGTCTCCCGCGTTGGCCTCCGTCGACAGCGGTATGCGAACGAGGTAGCGCAGGTACTCCGACTTGCTGAGGCCGGCGCGCTCGCACCGCTCGCAGAGCGCGTCGTAGTCGCCTCCCTCCATGCGGAACGTGACGCGGCGCTCCTTGCCTTTGGCGGCGCCGGCTTCCATGCCGGATTACTTCCCTCGGGCCCGCCGTGCGGCGGGCGCGTCTCTCTAGGGGCGCGGGGGATCCCCCGCAGGCGACTGCCCGGCTCGGGCGCCGCCTCTGGGACCGGGCCTCGCGAAAGCGGGCTCTTAAACGGCCCGCGGCATGACGGGTCCGAGGCCGCACGGTCCCCAAGTGCTATGGACGCCCGACGCGATGTCGGACGCCATAGGCTACTTGCTGGATTTCGGGCCTGAGGACCTTCTGCGGCCCTTCCGGGCGCCTGCGCCCGTCTCTGCGTAGGGCGCCGTCATGAGCGCCATCTCCCGCAGCAGCGAGAGGTCGGCCGGGCTCGGGCTCTCGGGCGGGCTCTCCAGGAAGTCGGCGACGAGCCTCGCTGCCTTGGAGATGCGCCCGTCGGGGCCGGCCTGCGCCTTCCCCTCGCTCCTCACGTAGTCGGAGAGCTCCCGCTTGGTGCGGCGCCACGGCTCCATGGCGGCGTGCATCTCCGCCTGGCGCTCCTTCGGCATGCCCGCGAGCGAGCGCACCGCCTCGGCGCTGAGGTTGCCGCGGTCGGCCTCGGCGGCCCACTCGGGCGAGAGGTCCTCGGCGATCCTGCGGGCCAGCCTCTCTTCGCGCGCGATGGTCTTGCCGGAGACCTTGCGGCCCGTCTGCCGCTCGATGATGGCGGCCTTCACGTCGTCGACGCGCATGCCGGAGAGCGACGGGCCCTCGGAGCGCAGGCGCACGGCGTCGCCCCTGAGCGCCTCGGTCGCGGCGGCGCGCTCGGTCACGGTGAGCGCGCGGGTGAAGTAGTTCGCGGCGTGGAGCAGCGTTACCGCCCGCTCGTCGTCGATGCCCTCTATCACGCGGCAGGGCATCCTCTCGTAGGCGGGGTCGTCCTTCGCGAGCAGCGCGTAGGCGGCCTTGCGCCGGTGCCCGGAGACCATCTGCCACGAGCCGTCGCCGACCTTTCGCACGAGCGGCAGGTCGGTGAGGCCGTCCTCTCGTATGGACTCGGCGAGCTCCGCTATGCCGGCCGGGTCCATGGAGTACGCGGCGTTCGCCGGGTGGTCGGCGATGTCTGCCACCGCGATTTCCGACACCGGGTAGCGCCCGCGGGTGCGCGACGCGCCGTCGAGAAGCCCCGTGATGGTGAAGCCCGCGGCCACCTGGCTAGGCGAGCTCACGGGACACCTCGTCGGCGAGCGCCTCGTAGTCGCGCGCGGGGCGGCTCCCCGGCTCGAAGGCCGCCACCGGCTTCCACTGCCAGCTGCCCTCGCAGACCTTGCTGCTCGCGTGGATGACCGTCTCGAACTGCTCTTCCGGGAAGAACCCGTCGAGCACGGCCGCTCCCGTGGCCTCGGCGTTGGTCATGCGGCCGGGAACGCAGGTGCGCAGTATCTTCCAGCGGGGCGTGGGCATGCGGAGCGCGTCGGCGATGGAGCGCGTCGCCTCGACGGTGAGCGCCGTGCCGCGCATCACGGTGGAGTCGAGCTTCACGGGGATGACGACCATGCCGCCCTCCGCCGCGGCGAGGTAGGCGTTGAAGGCGAGCCTGCGCATCACGGGGCTGCAGTCGATGAGGCAGGCGTCGTAGGAGCCCGAGGCGTCGTCGAGGGCGAACTTGAGGCGCTGCTCGCGCAGGAGCATCTCGTTCTGGTCGACGAGGTCGATGGTCGAGGCCACCACGTCGAGGCCCTCCCCGGCGGCGTAGGCGACCTCCTCCACGGGCGCGCCGCCGTAGAGCAGCTCGACCGACGTGCGCCGCTCGGAGGCGGCCCGGTCGTAGAGGCCGAAGAAGTCTGTGGCAGACGCCTGCGGATCGAGGTCGACGAGCAGGGTCCGAAGGCCCCGGGCGGCGAAGATGGCCGCCAGGTTCACGGCGGTCGTCGTCTTGCCGACGCCGCCCTTGTAGTTGGAAATGGCTATCGTGCGCATGGGTCGCGTCCTCTCTAGCGTGGGGCGCGCCTCGCCGCATCAGGTCCGGCGCGCCCCGAGTCTCGGAGCGTCGGGACAAAACCGTACGGATTTGTCCGACAAGCGGAGTGTACCACGAAAACGTACGGATATGTACGCTTTCGTGGTACAGGGGCCGGATTCAGGGAAACCCGGCCCCGGGAGCCCGGGGCCGGGCGCGCCGCCTAGGAGAGCGGCTCCATCTCGCCGAAGCAGTTGACGTGGTGGCGCAGGAGCGCTCGGTTCTCCTTGACGACCATCATCGCCACCTCGTCGAAGCGGACCGGGGTGTCGGCGTAGTCGTCGCCGTTGCCGGCGAGCCACGTCGCCGCCAGCGCCTCGCGCAGCCCGCGCGCCCTGTGTGCCTCGGGGAAGCCGTCCGTCCCGATGCGGACCGTGGCGTCGACGAACACCAGGGTCCCGTCCTCGTCCACCGCCACGAGGTCGATCCCGCCGATGCCCTCGGGCCCCTGCCAGGCCTGGTCGACGATCTCGTAGCCCTTGCGCTCGAGGAAGGCCTTGACCGCGCCCATCGCCTTTTCCTTCATGTCGTTCATGTCTTGCTCCTTAGACTCTTAAGGCCCGCCCCTGTGGCGTGCCTTGCGTCGCGTGAGTCGCATGCAGCGCGGGCGTGCCGGCAAGGGAGGAAGCGAAGTCGGACGTGGTTGTAGAAATCTCCCGACGTCAGTTTTTTCGCGTTGTTCGCGCGCGCAGCGCATGGGGCGAAGAACTCGAAAAAGTGTCGCGGCCCTTGCTGGCCGCCTGCCGGCGTGCGACCCTGCGCGTCCAAGGAGCGCCGGGGCGGGTTTCGGGTCGGAGGGGCGGAGGCGTGCGGCATGGAATCCGGCGTGGGCGCCGAGACCCTCCGGGCATGGGATGCGGCCCGTCGGCGGTTGCCGGGGCGCTCGCGAGGGTTACGTCGGGACGTCGCGTGGAGGACGGAGGCGCGTTTCCGAGTCGCGGCGCCGCTACCCTAATCGGGACGGCCTCTCCCGTGCCGCTTGCGGCCGATGTGCGCACGGGGCCGCTGGCGGCGAGGCGGCTCTCCATGCGGAACGGCTACGGTGCTGCGCAGCACGTCCGTCGGAAGAAGGAGGACGGCTGTTGACGGGCATCAACGAGAAGGACGAGCGTCGCGAGCTGCTCGACGCGGTGGCAGATGCGGGAAGGCTGGCGAGGGGGCTGGACCAGCTGCTCGAGTCCATGGCGCACGCCGACCAGCTGGACCCTCTCGACGTCGAGGGCATACTGGCCCTGAGGTCGATAAGCGAGAGATGCGCCGAGCGCATCGAGGACGCCGCGCGCATCCTGGAGGCTGCAGAACGAGGTCTTTTATGCCGAACTCTCAACGCCGCCCGTCGAAAAGGAACGCTCCGCTCTCGGCGGGGAAGCCGCCGCGTTGCCCGCCCCGCCTCTTCGATTCCGGCAGGCGCCCGGAATTGGGGCGCCCTTGGTCAGCTTAGCCCGTTGATGGTCTCCTCGAGCTCCACCATGTAGGCGACTATCTCATCGATGCTCGGGTAGCTGCCGAACAGCATCGGCCTCATCGAGGCGTAATCGGCCGCCAGCTCGTCGAGCCTGCCCTTTGGAGGGGCGAGCCTGAGCGTGCCGGGCCTCGCATCGGCCAGCTTGGCCCACGGCGTGCGGTAGAACTTCTCTTTGAACCTGACGACCTGTTCGAGGAGGCCAGGCTGCGCTACGGCGCGGCCGAGCACGAACGAGTGGCCGAGGCGGTACATGTCGTAGTAATGGCGGGAGTAGCGCCTGGGCATAGCCTTGCCCTCGGGCCTGTTGGCCTCCTGGTGCAGGATGGTGGCCTTCTCCCAAAACGTGCGCTCGGGACTCGCGGTGCGCACCGTAGTCGACAGCTCGGGCCCGAACGGAACCACGTCCGCCGCGTACGGGGTTATCGCCGCCTCCTCGGAGGGCGACCATGCCGCCATGGGTCCTATCTCCAGCTTGATGGTGTCGAGCGTGCCCGCCGACTCGTAGGAGCGCGGGTAGTCGAAGTACACGGTCTCCTCCTCGGCCCCGCACCTAACGGATGCTTCGGTGCCGAGGGACTCGGAAAGCGTAGCCCTGAGCTTCGGAGCAAAGGCGTCGGCCAGGAAGGCGTTCGTGCGCTCGATGCTGTCGGCCTTGAACCGCTCCTGCGCCGAGTTGCTGCGCGGCTCCCACGGTTCGTCCTCGCCGAAGCCTAGGAGTCGCCAATCGAGTATGAGGTCGATGTCCTCCGAGAAGCGCTCGATGAGCCCGAAAGCCTTCGACAGGCTCGTGCCGCCCTTGAACACCATGGACTCGGCGAAGCCGCTTCTGTGGAAAAGGTGGTCCAAGGTGTAGCACACCCAGAAGTCCTTCTCGACGACGGCCGGCGCAAGCGCCATCCTCTGCGCGGCGGCCTCGAAGACCAGCCTGCGCTCGTCGGTCGAGGCCCTAGCGATCCTGTCCATGCTTCGCCTCCCATATCTTCTTCGCGGCGTCGGCAACCCAGGAGGTGAGCCCCGCCGACTCTTCCAGGAACGCGCCGACCTGCTCTTCCGTGAGGTTGCGCGCGAGCGTTCCGATTTCCTCGTCGCCCACGTTCTCGCGCCCGAGCGCCTTGAGGGCCTGCACGATGGTGCAGGTGATCTGCGAGCAGTCGAGCAGGTCGCGGTTGGCGCGGTGCCGGAGCTCGATATCGTACGGCCCGTACTCGTAGCGCTTGTACGGACCGCTGCTGACGTAGACGAGCTTTGCGGGCACCTGCGTGTCGAGGCCCAGCGCATTGAGCGCCGCGTCGCCGGACGGTGCGACGATCCACTTGTTGGCACGGGCGACGGCGCGCACGACCTCGTCGGCGCTGGCCGGCACCTCGGTGCCCATGAGCGCGCTGCGCTCCGGCGCGTAGTAGACGCCGCGGATGGCACGGGCGATCCCTCCCTTTGCATGCAAGCGCCCGAGCGCGTTGGCGGCATTGCGCCGGCCTGCGACGTCGGAGAAGTCGGCGGCTGTGAAGGCCCTGCCGGCGCCGAAGCTCTCTATGCGCTTAGCGATGGCCTCTGCTTCTGTCATAGCGTTCCTCCTTTTTGATGAAAATAGTATATACCTTTTCCATCAAATTGCCTTTGATCGCCTTGGTCGCCCACGCATTGCGCCTGCGGCCCCTCGCCGCGCCGGCACGCGCGCGTGCGCCCGGAAGCGGTTGCGCCTCCCGATCGCGGCCCGGGATTAGCATCGAGACATCCCGAAGAAATCGTCGCCGGGCCCCTTCTCGCGCTTTGCGCGCCTTCCGGGCGGCGGCGCCTCGCCGAACCCGTTGAAGATCTCCATGACCAGGGCGAGCTGCCTTTGGAGGTCCGCATCAAGCTCATCGGCGTCGCACACGGCGAGGAGCCGCTCCGCCAGGCTCTTCATGGAGTCGCGCAGCGCCCGTTGCGTCCGCGACGACGGTCTTACCGTTATCTCGGTCCGGGTCAGCCTCGCCATGATGTAGTCCTGCCTGCTCATGCCGCTCCAGGCGGCCATGTTGGCGATCAGCTCGTACTCCTCCGGGGTGCAGCGGAACGCCATCGTCTTGCTGCGCTTGCGGGCGCCGTTCTCGCACGGCATCCTATTCGCCCCTCAGCTCGGAGAGCGCGTCGGCGATCTGCGCGCGCTTGGCGGGGAAAAGGTGCGCGTAGCGGTATGTGATGTCGATGGCCTCGTGTCCCACGCGCTCGGCGATGTCGAGGGCGGAGAAGCCCATGTTGATGAGCAGGCTCACGTGGCTGTGGCGAAGGTCGTGGATGCGTATCCGCTTCACGCCCGACGCCTTGCAGCCGCGCTCCATCTCGTGCACGAGGAAGTGCTTCGTGAAGCCGAAGAGCCGCTCGTCGGGCGCCACGTCATCGCGCATCTCGATGAACTCCGCCATCTCGTCGCGGAGGAACGCGGGCATCTTGATCG
>CAJKZP010000027.1:0-20245 GCA_905204415.1 uncultured Collinsella sp.
GATTAATGGATGGAAACGGATGTTCTATCGGGACACACATTTTGTCCTATAAGCCGCAGTCCGCTCCGACTGCGGGGCTTTTGCTATTGAGGTGGCTGTTCATGAGAAGCATTGCAGACCGCGGAAACCCAGCACTTGGGGACGTTCCTTTCTGCCGGCATCTTGGGACAGTTCTTTTCGACAGTGCGAGCGGTCGTCTGCAAAGGCCGTCCCCAGTGGCCACTCATTTAAGTCTGTCCCCAATGACTAGTAGTAGGCCCACATGGCTTCGATTTCGTTGAGGACTTCTACGACGCCCCAGCGGCGGGCGCTGCGGCTTTGCGAGTTGGGGTCGTAGACACCGATCTGGTCGGCGTCGTCAATCCCGTAGAGCACGATGTAATGACCAACGTTGGTAAACGTGCCGGGGCGCACGGCGGCGATTACGGGAGCACCCGAGCGCAAGGCCTGGGCCATCGAGTCTCGATCGTTGTAGAGCTGCGTCCCGTTAAGCCCCAGCTGCCATGCACCGCTCGTCATAAACGACCACTCGGTGGCACCGGTGGGCGCATAGTTGCCCGCCTCGGAAAGAGCGCACATATCGACCGGCGTCATATCGGTGTGGCCGGTCTTATAAATGTAGACCATGGTAAGACAGGTGGGGCCGCAGGCGTTTTGACGGATGGTACCGCCGGCGTAGGGCAGCTCCGACCATGCCGGATCTATCTGATAGATATGGGGCATGGTGCCGGCTTGCCACTGCGAGCGCGGGGTCGAAAACGCAAACGAGTAGCCGGGCGCAACCGGGGCCTTGAGCAGCTTGTCCTCGGCGGTGGGCTCCAGGCCGGCAGAGCCATGCGAGGCACACGACCCCAGATACACAAAGGCCAGACATGCCATGATGGAGCACAGGACAAGACAGAGACGATGAATCCGCGGACTGACGGCCCTGACACGTCCCATCGGCCGTGGCTGCTTTGCGCTGCGTCCGCCGCGGGGCTTCGAAAAGAAACGGCTGATGTGATTGTCAGACTTTCGTCGATTGTTTTTCTGCCGCCGAGGCACTTCGGCCCGGCGTTGACGGGTGCCCGAGTATGGGCGATCAGCCTGACGCGCGTTGGCATTCTGCGGCATAGACGACGAGGGGCGATCCTGCGGACGCTGCGGGTTCTGCGGCTCGTCGCTGTCAGAAACACTACTGAATGTTGGCGTGGTACGCCCGGCAAGGCGAACGTTTCGCTGTCGTTCGCCGTCGTTGTATCCGTATGCCATCTGTACCGCCTCGTCTCACGTATAACCCGTCCATCCTACAAAAAAGACGTGCAGCAAATGAGTGCGTGCGACAAAAGCTCGGTAAACGGCACGAACGGGAGCGAGCCTGTCGCCATAAAGTGGCACCCTCCGCGAGCGATCGAATCGCGTCATCAAAACGGGCACTCGCAACGAGTGGCGCCCCTCGCCGTTCGTCCCAAAAACGGTGCCGTTCGTTGTACAGTTCTGCCTTCGGTCGAGCTACAAGCGGCGCTGCTGTGCCAAGGCCGTATCTTAAAGCCACGAAATAAAAGCGCGCGGCAAAACGGACCGCGCAAGGGGTGACGCCAAGGGGCGTCAAAAAGGAAAGGAGGGGAACAATGGCGGACAAGAACGCAGAAGTTGCAGTCGAGGGCGACGGCGGCATGAAGAAAACGCTTTCGCTCTGGAACTTCTTCACCATCGGTTTCGGTGCCATCATCGGTACCGGTTGGGTTCTGCAGGTCGGCGACTGGATGGTCGTGGGCGGCGGTCCCGTTCCCGCTATGATCGCATTCCTCTTGGGTGCAATCTTCCTCGTGCCCGTCGGAGCTGTTTTCGGTGAGCTCACGGCTGCTATCCCCATCTCGGGCGGCATCGTCGAGTATGTCGATCGTAGCTTTGGCCGTACGCTGAGCTACATCACCGGTTGGCTCCTGGCCCTGGGCAACGGAATCCTGTGCCCGTGGGAGGCCATCGCCATCTCGACCCTCGTGTCCGAGATGTTCGGTAGCCTGCCCGGTCTTGAGTGGCTGCGCGCCGTCAAGCTCTACACCATCCTAGGCGCCGACGTTTACCTGTTCCCGACGCTGATCGCGCTCGGCTTTGCGGTCTACGTCATCTTCCTCAACTTCCGCGGTGCCAGCTCGGCCGCCAAGCTCCAGGCCTTCCTGACCAAGGCTCTGCTCTGCGGCATGCTGCTCGCCATGGGCGTCTCGCTGTTCACCGGCTCGCCGGACAACGCCATGCCCGTATTCTCCCAGGTCAGCGGCGCTGGCGGCGGCAAGGCCGCTACCGAAAGCACCAGCCTGTTCGCCGGCATCGTGTCGGTCCTGGTTCTAACTCCGTTCTTCTACGCCGGTTTCGACACCATTCCTCAGCAGGCTGAGGAAGCAGCTGAGGGCCTCAACTGGAACAAGTTCGGCAAGATCATCTCCTTGGCCCTGCTGGCCGCCGGCGGCTTCTACATGGTCTGCATCTACTCGTTCGGCACCATCCTCGACTGGCATGAGTTTGTTAAGAGCCCGGTTCCCGCGCTTGCCTGCCTCAAGGGCATCAACATGCTCCTGTACCTGGCCATGCTCGTCATCGCCACGCTTGGACCCATGGGCCCGATGAACTCCTTCTATGGCGCCACGAGCCGCATCATGCTCGCCATGGGTCGCAAGGGCCAGCTGCCTGAGAAGTTCGCCGAGGTCGACCCCAAGTCCGGCGCTCCCAAGCTTGCCTGCGTCGTCTTGGGCGTCATCACTGTCATCGGTCCGTTCCTGGGCAAGAACATGCTCATTCCTCTGACCAACGTGTCGGCTCTCGCCTTCATCTTCTCCTGCGGCATGGTCGCCCTCGCCTGCCTGCGCATGCGCTTCACCGAGCCCGATCTGCCTCGTCCCTACGAGGTGCCCGGCGGCAAGTTTGGCATCGGCCTCGCTATCGCCGCCTGCGCCATCATCATCGGCCTGCTCGTGATTCCGTTCTCTCCCGCCTCCCTCAACATGGTGGAGTGGAGCATCGTGATCGGCTGGTTGGCTATCGGCCTGGTCCTCATGGCTTTCACCAATTCCCGCAAAAAGTAACGCCTAGCCGGGGCGGATCGGGTGCGCGGAATCCTCTCTCCCGCGCACCGAACCCGGCACCACTTGGGTAGCTTTGTGAGGCCTAGCCCAACATGGCCTCGCCCACTATATGGATCCATAAGGAGGAACCATGTCCACTAAGTATGCAATCGTTGGCGGCAAGCTCATCGACGGCACCGGCGCCGAGCCGGTCGAGAACTCCCTCGTTCTCGTCGACGACAGCGGCAAGATCGAGTACGCCGGTGCTATGCAGGACCTTCCCGAGGGCGTTGAGGTTATCGACGCCGCCGGCAAGACCGTCCTTCCCGGCCTGATCGACACCCACCTGCACTTCTCGGGCAACCTGACCGACGATGACACCGATTGGGTCATGCAGCCGCTCCTCGAGAAGCAGGCCGTCGCCGTCAAGCAGGCCTACGACTGCCTCACCCACGGCCTCACCACCGTCTGCGAGATCGGCCGCTTTGGTATCCAGATCCGTGACTGCATCGACAAGGGCGTCTTTAAGGGCCCGCGCGTTCTGGCCACCGGCCTCGGCTTCTGCCGCGTTGCCGGCCACGGTGACTCCCACCACTGCACCCAGGAGCTCAACAAGGAATCCCACCCCTGGGGCGACCAGGTCGATGGTCCTTGGGATCTGCGCAAGGCCGTCCGTCGTCGCCTGCGCGAGAACCCCGATGCCATCAAGATCTGGGCTACCGGTGGCGGCATCTGGCGCTGGGATTCCGGTCGCGACCAGCACTATTGCTCCGAGGAGATCCAGGCCGTGGTCGAAGAGGCAAAGATGGTCGGTATCCCCGTGTGGAGCCACTGCTACAACAACCACGCCGCTGCCTACGATTCCGTCCGCTTTGGCTGCGAGCAGCTGATTCACGGTTTCGATATCGATGAGCGCACCATGGACCTCATGGCCGAGCAGGGCACCTTCTTCACCCCGACAATCGCCTTCCTGCCCACCTGGTACGCCACCTATCCGCCCGTCTACGTCCCCGAGCTGCACGACAAGTACGAGGGCACCCTGGTCGAGAAGGAGCTGCAGCGCAACTACGACTGCCTGCGCGAGGCCAAGAAGCGCGGCGTCGTCATGACGATCGGCTCCGACTCCTTCTCCTTCGTCACCCCGTACGGCACCTGTTCCATCGAGGAGATGTACGAGTTCGTCGACAAGATCGGCTTCACCCCGGTCGAGACCATCACCTGCGCCACCCTCAACGGTGCCAAGATGTGCCACATCGAGGACGAGACCGGTTCCATCGAGGCCGGCAAATGCGCCGACCTGCTGGTCGTCAACGGTGACGTCGCCGCCGACATCCACGTGCTCAACACCGACAACATGGACGTCATCATGAAGGATGGCTGGATCGTCGAGGCTGGCACCTTTGGCGAGGCCAACAAATACAGCGCCTAAGATACCGTTTGTCGATGGCTGGATGCAAAACACAGTTTTTGATTGCATAATGCAATGGAGAGGGTCGCTTGCGGCCCTCTTTATTGCTATGGGTGCGGTAGATAAAAGGGGATGACGGTGGATTTAAACAGGCTGATTCTGGGTAAGAGCTACAACTCTACCAAGGTCTTTCGTACGGCCCAGCATGTGGTCCAGGCCATCCTGCTCGGTATTGTCGTTCCGGCGCTTATCCTGCTGCTTATCTGGGATTTAACCGATAATCCCAATCCCGTTCCGGGCGTTGTCGTTATTGCCGGCCTGGTCATGCTGTGCTTCTTCTTCTCGTATGTCTTTGTGGTCCCCGATGACCTCACATCGAGCGCAACCGACCGTACGCTCGCTATCGCATCAAAAATATTCGCCTACACGTCGCGCGGCCTTACGCCCGAAGCGGCCCTGGGCGCCTCCAAAATCATCCTGTCCGAGACCATCGCCTCTGCCATCTGCTTTACCGACGGCAAGCAGGTGCTGGCAAGCTGGGGCGAGGACTCGGCAAAGTGCCCTGCCGGCACCCCGGTGGTGCTCAAGACCACGCTCAACGTGATTGAGACGGGCGAGCAGAGCGTGTTTTCGCGTGACGCCTCCAATGAGACGGGCGGCTATTTTCCCCGCCTGCGCGCCGGCATTGTCGCGCCGCTTACCGTGCGCGGGCATTGCGTGGGCACACTCGAGCTGTATTACCCCCGCCTGAGCAGCATCGATATGCGCCAGACGGCCCTTGCCTCGGGCTTTGCCGATCTAATTTCCACGCAGCTCGCTAGCTTTGAGCTCGAGCGCCAGGACGAGCTCACGGCCCGCGTTGAGCTTCGCGCCCTGCAGTCGCAGGTCGACCCGCATTTTCTATTCAATACCATTAGCACGATCGTGTCGCTCGTTCGAACCGAGCCCGACAAGGCGCGATCGCTGCTGATCGACTTTTCCAACTACTATCGTCAGACGCTTTCTGACTCCGATACGCTCACCACGCTCGAGCACGAGGTGGAACAGGGTACTCGTTATATCAATCTTATGCAGGCCCGGTATGGCGACGGCCGTCTGCGCGTTTCGGTCGACATCGACTTTGAGGTGCGCGACAGCCTAGTGCCGCCATTTATCTTGCAGCCGCTGCTCGAAAACTGCATCAAGCATGCGCAGCGCGAGATCGAGCCGCTTTCTATTCGTGTTAGGGCTTTTGAGACCGATGATGGCTTGGAGATCATCGTCGAAGACGACGGCATCGGGATGAGCGAAGAAGTCTGCGCGCATCTGTTTGAGCAGCATCGCCGAGAGGAGCCCGAGAGCATTACCGCCGACGGCTCCATCAAGCGAGGTTGCGGCCTGGCGCTCTTCAACGTGCTTCAGCGCATCCATTTCTTTTACGGAGAAGATTCCGGCATGCGCGTGAAGTCCCAGGAAGGCGTGGGAACACAGGTCATCGTTGAGTTGAACGGCGAGCCGCATGAGCCGGCGCCGCTAACGGTGTAGCACGCGGTTGGATTGAGAGAAAAAGAGGGGAAGCGCATATGTCCGAAGGCTGGAACATCCTGGTGGTTGATGACGAGCCTCCCATTAGGGCTGAGCTACGCTATCTGTTGGAAAAGGATACGCGTGTAGGTCAGATTGCCGAGGCAGGCAATGTCACCGAAGCCGTGGAGTCGATTCTGTCGAACAAGCCCGACGTGCTGTTTTTAGACATTACCATGCCCGGTCGCTCGGGAATTGAGCTTGCCGAGACGCTGCAGAACCTAAAGACGCCGCCGGTCGTGGTGTTTGTGACGGCATTTGCCGAGTATGCGGCTGATGCCTATAACCTCGATGCTGTCGATTACATCGTCAAACCGGTCGAGGATGCCCGCTTGTCAAAGGCGCTCGACAAGATCGAGGCCGCCTTGGGCGCTCGCCGTGTCGTCCATGCTCCGCGCCAGCCTTTGCGCCTGACGGTGGATCGCGGGGGCAAAAAGGTGTTCATTCCCGTGGCGGATGTCTGCTACTTTGAGGCACGCGCCGATTTTTGCAACGTCGTCTGCGCCGAGGGAACATACCTGATCAATGAGTCGATTTCCTCGCTCGAGCGGCGCTTGGCCTCTGAGGGCTTTATCCGTGTCCACCGCAGCTATCTGGTCAATTTGGAAGACGTGCACAATGTCGAGATCGGTTCCACGGGTCTTATGGAGCTCAGGCTCGATCGCGTAACCTCGACGGTGCCCGTGTCCCGTCGTCGTGCTGCCGAGGTCAAGGCGCACCTGGGGCTTGCGTAGGCGGTCTGCATGCCATCGTTTACCGCCGCAGGTTTGGCATGACCGTGCGGTGGGCATAATGGGTGACATCGAATGAAATCGAAAGGATCATTATGCCCGCGCTCATTACGCATCATCTGTTTGGCGAGGAAAGCATCGACCGTCTTCCGCAGGGCGTTATTACGTCCGACGAGGAGCGCATCGCCTTTATCCTGGGAAACCAAGGTCCCGACCCGTTTTTCTTCCACATGCTCACGCCGCGCATTTCCAACTGTATGTTGCTTGCTCAGGTCATGCACCGCTCGCGCATGTCGCGCCAGTTCTCGTGCCTGCGCGACGGCGTGTCGCACCTGCAGCCGCGCGATGCCAATCTGGGTCGCGCCTTTGCGCTGGGCCTGCTGTCGCACTATGTGCTCGACCGCAATGCCCACCCCTTTGTCTACGAGCAGCAGTTTGGCATTGTAGATTCCGCCCCCGAGCTCGAGGCTTCGGGCAGCCAAGTTCACGCCGTGCTCGAAAGCGACCTGGACGTGCTGATGCTGCAGCTCAAGCGCGACGGTGCCACGGTCGAGGATTATCCGCCGGCGGGCGAGATCGTCACTACCGACCGCATCAATCGCGTTGCCGGCGTGCTGATGAGCTACGTCGCCGGGCGCGTGTACGGTATCGACATCCCGGCGGGGGAGTACGCCGGCGCCGTCTCGGACATGCAGATACTCTACCGCACTATCGAGCCGGCCGGTTCGGCCAAGACGCGCGCGATTGCCCTGCTCGAGGGCTTGGTGCACGATTATTCGCTGCTCGACGGCCTTGCCCATCGCGTGACGACGGAGCTGCCCGAGCGCACCGGTAACCTGGGCCACCTGACATGGAAGAACCCCTTTACCGATGAGGTCTCGACCGAGAGCTTCCCCGAGGTCTTTGAGCGCGCACTGGTCGATTACGAGCTCACCGTCGCCCGCTTTATCGAGACTGGTGACATGGATGCCGTGACCGGCCATATCAACTACAGCGGCCGCGTACTCGACGCCGACGAGGAGTTCGACCGCGAGGAGTAGGGTCCGTGTGAGCCCCTTTGCCGAATCCTTACCAGCGCTTCTGTGCAATTGGGGTACGATGAACTAACTGCATATTGGGCGAATACGAAAGGGCCCCTGTCCATGAAATACACCAAGCTCGAGCGTAACTGGGTTATGTACGATGTGGGCAATTCGGCCCTCGTGTTGCTCAATACCTCGGTGGTGCCCATCTACTTTAACGCCATCAATACCGGTGCTTCCTCGGCAGACCTGGTGGTCGCTTGGGGCAACGCGCAGACGATTGCCTCGCTGGTCATTGCCATGCTCATGCCCATTCTGGGCGCGCTTGCCGACTACGCTGGCAACAAGATCAAGTTCTTCTTGGGTTTCTTCCTCACGGGCCTGGTTCTTTGCCTGGCGCAGGCTATCCCAATGTCCGCCATGGCATTTTTGACCGTGTACGTGCTGTGCACCATCGGCCTTAACTCTTCTATGACGTTCTACGACGCCATGCTGCCCGACATTACCACCGACGAGCGCATGGACGCCGTGTCCAGCTCGGGCTATGCCTGGGGCTACATCGGTTCCACCGTGCCGTTCATCATCTGCCTGGCGCTCATCATGGGTGGCCCCGCTCTTGGTGTCCCCACCATGCTGGCAACGCGTCTGTCGTTTATCATCACTGGTGCCTGGTGGCTCATCTTTACTCTGCCGCTCATTCGCACCTATAAGCAAAAGTACGGTCGCGAGCGCGGTCCCGAGGACACCATCGGCCACATCGTGGGCGGTGTGTTCTCCGAGGTCGGACACACCATGCGCGAGATCGCCCACAACAAGACCGTGCTGGTCTACATGGTCGCGTTCTTCTTCTATATCGATGGCGTCCACACGGTCATTTCCATGGCCACCAGTTACGGCTCGGCTTTGGGCATCGATTCGACGCAGCTGGTCCTGGCGCTGCTCGTTACGCAGTTTGTGGCTTTTCCGTCTGCCATCATCTACGGCAAGCTCGCCGGACGCGTGGGCACGCTCAACATGATCCTGGTGGCCGTCGCCGCCTACATGGGCATTGTGCTGTTCGCCGCGTTTTTCCTCAAGACTGCCTTTGAGTTTTGGGTGCTTGCCATTATGGTCGGCCTGTTCCAGGGCGGCGTGCAGGCGCTCAGCCGTAGCTACTTTGGCCGCATTATCCCCAAGGAAAAGTCCAACGAGTACTACGGCTTCTTTGACATCTTTGGTCGTTATGCAAGCGTTATGGGCACCTTCCTGGTGTCGATCGTCACCTCGCTGACCGGCAACCCGTCGCTGGGCGTCCTTTCCATTGGCGTGCTGCTGATCGTTGGCTTTATGCTGCTGGTCCGCCTGTCCCGCATGACTCGGGCGGCGGAGCATGCCGCATAGGAGCGAGCGGCTATTGTGCCTGTCCACGGTACTCTTTTGGGGTTATCCGCAATAAACATTGCGACTTGCGAGCAATGATTTGCCCAAGTGGGTATGATGGAATCAGCTAGGTCGCGGGGCGTCGCCTGTGTTTGGCGGCGCCCCGTTTTTGTGTTGCAGGGAGGGAAGGCATGAACGCCACGGTTGTGATTCCAACATATTGGGCGGGCGATGATGCCCGTGCAAACGCTCCCGGCGCCTATGACCACTCGACGAAGCTTGACGCCACCAATCCCGAGCTCGACCGCTGCCTGGCCTCGCTCGAGCAGGTGCGCGACATTCCGAGGATTATCCTTTTGGTGGTCTGTCCCATCTCGGCTACGGCGGATGTGTCGAAGCGCGTGCACGAAATCGTCAACGCGCACCCTACGCTCAAAGTCACCGTAGTTACCAACACCCAGGCATCGCGTATCGCCGACCGTGTGGCGCAGATTGCTCCCAAGGGCTCGGGCGAGTGCGTGAGCCTGCGCGGATACGGCGCCATTCGCAATATGGGGCTTGCCTGCGCTGCGGTGCTCGGCCACGATGCCGTCGTCTTTTTGGATGACGACGAGACCGTTATCGATGCCGACTTTATGAAGCGCGCGACCTATGCGCTGGGCCAGCAGACGCGTCAGGGCCTGCCGATTTTGGTTAAGAGCGGTTACTTTTACGATCGCGACGGATCGCCGTTGGCGCCCACGGACAAGGTGGGCATTTGCCATCGTTGGTGGACCAAGCGCATCGAGTTTAATCGCTGGATGAAAAAGGCGCTCTCGGGCACCCGTATCTCGCGTTCAAACTACGTGTGCGGCGGCCTCATGGCACTTCATGCCCGCGCCTTTACCCGTGTGGCGTTTGACCCGTTTATCACCCGAGGCGAGGACCTGGACTACCTCTTTAACATGCGCATGTTTGGCTACGACGTGTGGTTTGACAACGAGTGGACCGTTCGTCACCTGCCGCCCGAGTCCGAGAAGCGCTCGCCGCGCTTTATGCAGGATGTGTACCGTTGGTACTACGAGCGTGCCAAGCTGACATTTGCCGCGCACCAGCAGGAGCTCGTCCCCGTCACGGCCGCGTCGCTCATGCCCTATCCGGGTCCGTGGATTTCGCGCGAGCTCGACGAGCGCGTGCGCAAGACCGCCATGGTCCGCAGCATGTTTACCCGCGAGCACGAGGGGTATCTACGCATTTGGCGCCACGGTATTGACGAGGCCAAGACCTACGCACGCCAAAACGCTGCAAGCTACCTGCGTTTCCAGAGCTTCTGGCCCAAGATCATGGACGGGCTCTGGCGCGACGCACAACTGACCAGCATCCTGGAGGGGACTGAATGATCGACCGCCGCGCCCAGCGCGATAACTCAATATCAATCTTTCGCGTGATCGCCGTTGTCTGCGCCATTTGCGTGCTGGTGTACTTTATTTTCGCCCTGGCGACCGGAATCGAGCCAATCGCGACCGTGGTCGCCTGTGCACTGCTGTGCATCTTTCTGTGCATTTTTATCTATTTGACGCTCAATCCCGATTCGGTGCGTTCGCAGTACACCGAAGAGACGCTCTCGGTGGCCTCTGCCATGCTCGAGGACATCAAAGGCGGCCTGACGCAGGAGTCGGCGCGTCTGGTGTGCCAGCGTATTTTGCCCGAGACGCGCGCCATGACGGTTGCCATCACCGACGAGGGCAACGTGCTGGCCTGCGCGGGCGAGTTCGAGGAAAAGCTACTGCCCGATTCGCCCATCCACACACTTGCCACGCGCTACGTCATCGAGCACGGTATTGTCCAGTCGTTCAACCGTGTGGTGGACGTGGTGGGTTCGGATGGCTCGCACAACCATGTTCCTGCCGGTATCATCGCTCCTATCAAGGTGGGCGACCGCACCGTCGGCACGCTCAAGTTCTACTACAAGACCCCGCGTGCCGTCGACCGCACTCAGTACGCGCTCGCCTCGGGTTTTGCCGAGATCCTGTCCACGCAGCTCGCCATCCACGAGCTCGAGGTGCAAAAGGAGCTCACGGCCCGTGCCGAGGTGCGTGCCCTGCAGGCGCAGATCAACCCGCATTTTCTGTTCAACACGCTCAACACCATCGCGTCGTTTACGCGTACCGACCCGCTGCGCGCCCGTGAGCTGCTGCGCGAGTTCTCCTCGTTCTATCGCGCCACGCTCGACAATTCGGGCTCGCTCATTCCCGTGTCGCGCGAGGTCGCACAGACCAAACGCTACCTGACGTTTGAGAAGGCGCGCTTTGGCGAGGATCGCGTGCTAGCGACCTTCGACGTGTCCGAGGACGTCGAGGACACGCTGGTGCCGGCATTTGTAATCCAGCCGATCGTCGAGAATGCCGTGCGCCACGGTATGGGCGACGGCGATGCGCTGGGGATCGATGTGTCGGTCCACAGGGATGGCGAAGATGCGATTTTGATTGCGGTCGCCGATGACGGCGTGGGCATGGACGAAGGCACCGCTGCCAGACTGTTTGACGAACGCTCCGCCCGTCCCGACGCCAACTCCCCGCAGGGCGGCGGCGCCGGTGTGGCCATGCACAATATTTCGGAGCGCATCCATCGCTTTTATGGGCCGCACTCCTATACGCGCGTCGAATCGGCCCCGGGCAAGGGCACTAAAGTGCTCCTGCACCTCGATTTGTCGGAGAGCATCTTCGACATTCAAGAGTAGAATAATAAGTTATGGGTTTAACGCTAGTTGGCGGATGCCCGACGTAGTTAGTTGACGAAAGGTTTTATCCCTATGCTGCGTGCGATGATTGTGGATGATGAGGCCCCGGCCCGATCGGAACTTCGCTTCTTGCTCGAGCAGACGGGCAAGATCGGCACGATCACAGAAGCGTCGAGCGTTCGCTCCGCCATCGAGATGCTTATGGAGAGCCGCGTCGATGTCGTGTTCCTCGATATTTCGATGCCTGGCGCTTCGGGTCTGCAACTTGCCGAGGCACTGCATAAGCTTAAGAATCCGCCGGCGATCGTATTTGTAACCGCATACAGCGATCATGCGGTCGAGGCGTTTGATGTGGATGCCGTCGACTATCTGATGAAGCCGGTCGAGGAGGCTCGTCTGGATCGAGCAATCGATAAGGTTATGCAACGCGCCAAGCCTGTCACGGACAGCAAGGTGACCATCGAGCGCATTCCGGTGGAAAAGGGCGGCCGCAAGGTCCTCATCCCCGTGGACGACATTCGCTTTATCATGGCCAAGGATGATTACTCCTGTATTTATACGGTCGACGACCGCTTTTTGTCGACGACCTCGCTGGCGCAGTTCGAGGCCAAGCTCTGCGACTTTGGCTTCTTTCGCGTTCACCGCCGCTATATCGTCAACCTGGCGTGTGTCACCGACGTCGAGACGGTTCCCTCGGGCGCTATCCAGCTGGGCATTACGGGCGTTGACGAACGCGTACCGGTTTCGCGCCGTCGTGTCGTACCGCTCAAAAAGGCCCTGAGCCTCTAGTACACTGGCCCCGCAGCCCTGTAGACCAAAATCGTCTGCGGAGCCGTGGGGCTTTTTGCATGAATGCACCAAATCGTTTTGCGGAAGGGATCCCATGAACAGTGCAAGCGCCAAGCGTATCGACATTATCTCGGACACCCACGGCTATCTTTCGCCTGCGCTCCTGGACGAGCTTAAGGGTGCGGATCTGATTATCCACGCCGGCGACCTTACGTCGGAGATGGACTACGAGCACCTGCGCACCATCGCTCCCGTGCGAGCGGTGCTGGGTAATAACGACTACTACCGCGACTACGGTCCCGATGTGGACCGCTTGGCGCTCTTTACCTACGAAGGACTCAAGTTCGCCGTAGCCCACTACCGCGAAGACCTTCCGGTGGGATCCGTAGACGTAGCCATCAACGGCCACACCCACGTAACCAAAGAAGCCCAAGTGGGCCGCTGCCTGGTCCTCAACCCAGGCAGCGCCAGCTACCCCAGGGGCACCCGAGGCCCCACCATGGCCAGAATGCTCGTAAAAGACGGCCATGTCATAAGCACCAAGTTTATTGACTTGGACTAACCGCAACAAAAACGGGGGATGTAAAACTGCATCTCCCGTTTTTTATGAGCCAAAGGCCGAGTTTCAACAAGAATAATCAGACCAACCCCGCCGAGGAGCACGCGGGCTAGCCGCGCAGCGGCGCACGCCCGCAAAACTGGTTGAACAATGTGACGGCAGGGAGGGTCTCCGGGGCCGAGGGCGGGGGTTAAGTTTGTCGCGAGTTCCGCACGCAAAGGAAAGCACGTAATGTGCTTTCCGTCTTGCGCAGGACTGTAGAGCAGCAAACTTAACCCCCGCCCTCGGCCCCGGAGACCCTCCCGGAGGGACCGAAAAAATTTTTCAAAAAAGTTGTTGCGCGGCGGACAGACTTCTGTGTATACTAATCCCCGCAGCGCACGCGAGCGGAAACAAACGCGAACGACTGCCTGGGGAGTTAGCTCAGTTTGGTTAGAGCGCCGGCCTGTCACGTCGGAGGTCGCGGGTTCGAGCCCCGTACTTCCCGCCAACGCAATTAAAGCCACGTCTTCGGACGTGGCTTTTTGCGTTTAATAGGCCATCGATCTCATATGCCTCTTTATCCAAATCACCGCATTTGCAACGAACGAGTCAGCCTCTACTGATATATGTGCTCAAACAGGGGGTTTGTTGCGCAACATCTGTTCAATGAAGCAGGGGGTTCGGTTATACTAAATTGCACTGTAGGCCGTACCTGATTCATCCAGTCTTCAAGTGCGGCATTCAGTGGACACCCAATTTATAATTTGGTTGCCCAGGCGGTCATTTGGCGTCTCGACACAAGCTCGGCTCCGGAGCTCGTTCGAGCTGTTCGTATTCCTTGAAAGGGGAAACATGGACATATCGAGGAAGACTGATTATGCCCTTCGTATGCTTGCGATGCTTGCCGAGGAGCCGGAGCGGTTGCTTTCTGTTCGCACTGCTGCCGAAGAGGTCAATGTTCCGTATTCGTTTGCCCGTTCGATTCAACACGGTTTGGTCCAGGCCGGCATTGTGGAGAGCCTGCGTGGCGTTCACGGCGGCATGCGCCTTAAGGTGAGCCCCGACGATGTCACGATTCGTCAGGTTGTAGAGGCAGTTCAGGGTCCCATGGTCATGAACGACTGTACCGCCCCCGATGGCGACTGTGCGCGCATGGGCACGTGCTGCTATCATCCCCTGTGGGCTGGAGCCCAGGCGCTGATGCGCGACTATCTCGATTCCGTTTCGCTCGGCGATATCGTCGCCCATCGCCAGTTTCCGGCTGTCGATCCCAAGTTCGCCGATCGCGATGCGTTTCCCGAGTACGCCGCCTGCGCGTACGCTTGCCGGGAGGAATAGCGCCGCATAAGGAGCATTGCCATGATTCAGGACCCCTTTCGTTCGATGATTCGTTCGGAAGGGGTCCTGCGTTATCGCGACCTTCCGTGGCGCCGCACGCGCGACCCGTATATCATCTGGCTCTCCGAGGTCATGCTGCAGCAGACGCAGGTGCCGCGCGTGGAGACGCGCATGCCGGCATGGCTCGATCGCTTTCCGACTGTCCAGGCGCTTGCTCAGGCCGCCCCTTCCGATGTCTTGGATGCGTGGCAGGGGATGGGCTACAATCGCCGCGCCCTGGCGCTTCACAGGGCTGCACAGTGCGTTGTGAAGGACTGGGGCGGGGAGTTTCCGCGCGAGACGCACGATCTGGTCGCGCTGCCCGGCATTGGCCCGGCAACGGCGCAGGGCATCCGTTCGTTTGCATTCGATCTTCCGGGCGTGTATCTGGAGACCAACGTGCGCACGGTCTTTTTGCACCATTTCTTTCCCGATGTGCCGGCCGTTCCCGATCGCGAGCTGGTGCCGCTGATTCAAGCCGCCTGTCCGGCAGCCCCCGGTGCGGCGGCGGACGAGATTGCGCCCTTTGCCGTGCCTCAAGACGATGCCGATACGCCGCGCGCGTGGTATTACGCGTTGCTGGATTACGGCGCGTATCTTAAAAAGACGTTGCCCAATCCGTCCAGGCGGTCGGCGAGCTATAGTCGTCAGTCCAAGTTTGAGGGCTCGCGTCGCCAAAAGCGCGCCCACATTGTGCGCATGCTGCTGGCGGCGCGCGATGGGCAGCCGGCAGGTATTACGCTCGATGAAGCCGTTGCTGGCGTTAACGAGATGGAGGCGGCAGCCGGCCGGAAACCGGTCGAGCGCGAGCTGGTTGCAAGTATTCTTGCCGATCTGGAGCGCGAGGGCTTTTGCCGCTCCGAGGGCGATCGTTGGCTGAGTGTATAGCTCGCTCGAATCTGAAGAACAGGATTATAAGGTTTAAATTCTCGGCATGAGGGCATCCTAAAGACAGGGCCGCTCAAAGTCTATGGGCGGCATGTGTTGAAGGGAAGTACACCTATGGATTTTGAGAACTCTCAGACCAAGAAGAACCTCGAGACCGCTTTTGCCGGTGAGTCCCAGGCGCACACCAAGTATCGCTACTATGCATCCAAGGCCAAAAAGGACGGCTACGTTCAGATTTCGAATATCTTTGCCGAGACGGCGGGCAACGAGTCCGAGCATGCCAAGCTGTGGTTTAAGTATCTGCACGACGGTGCCGTTCCGGGCACTCTGGACAACCTGCGCGACGCCGCCGCGGGCGAGAACTACGAGTGGACCACGATGTATGACGAGTTTGCCAAGACCGCCGAGGAGGAGGGCTTTGCCGAGATCGCCGAGAAGTTCCGTGGCGTCGGTGCCGTGGAGAAGGCTCACGAGGAGCGCTACAACAAGCTCGTCGAGCGCATTGAATCGGGCGAGGTGTTTGAGCGCGAGGGCGTAAAGGTGTGGAAGTGCCTGAACTGCGGGCACCTGCATGTTGGTGCCGAGGCGCCCGAGGTTTGCCCGGTGTGCAACCACCCGAAGGCGTACTTTGAGGAGCAGGTGGTGAACTACTAGCGCATGGCGCTGACTGCTGCGGAGCGCAGGGCGGGGAAATACCTTTCCCTCTCGCTCACGGCTCCGCAGGGTCGCGCGAGGCAAAGGTATTTCCCCGCCCTGCGCTCCGGATTTGGGTCGTCGCGTGCTCGTTGCTGAAAAGCTGATAAGAAGTTTGTGTGCCGCCCCAAAGGGGCGGCACGTTTTTGTGTGGGGACTGGTTGGGACGGAGCCGTTCATGGGTGGGGTACACTGGGTAGCGACTTTTAGTTTATCTACTACCTGATGGGGTGTTTTTGTATGGGTAAGAAATCTCGGGCTCGGGTGGCTGCGGCGGGGACTCGCAAGGATCCTGGTCGTCGGGTTGCCGGGGACAAAAAGGCCGATCGTGCCGAGAAGGACAAGAAGGTTGGGGCACATGCTCATCCTGCGTGGGCGCCTCATTTGAATTCGGCGAGTGAGGACCTGACTGCCAAGCTGTTTACGATGGTCGAGGTTATTTTGGGCGTGGTGCCTGTGGTGGTCATTGGCCTGTTCCTGGCCTCTAAGGATGCCACGAGCGTGGATAAGCTCACCGATGTCTTTTCTCAGGACCCCTCGATGGTGGTTACGTTTATCTCTGCGTGCCTGCAGCCGTTTGTGGCGTACATGCTGTACATGATTTATCGCAAATACTGCGAGGGCGATGCGGGCTTTGCCGCCGGCAACCTGATCGGCCTCTTGTGCTCCGAGATTTTGCTGCTCAATATTCCCGGCGTTATCGGCATGGGCATCTTGTTGTGGCGTGTTTGGCGCAACGTTGCCCCGCACTTTGAGAGCTGGCTGTTTGAGCGCCGTTTTACGGGTGTAGTGGCCGACATTGCCGGTTCGCTCGTGATTCTAGCCTTGGCGTTTATATGCGCCACCGCCGCCCGCGGTCTCGCGGGCATGTAGTCTGTTCTCACCGACCACGGAGCGCAGGGCAACTGCTGGTTTCACCGCTCCGGGCGTCAGACCCGCGGCGCATCCCTTTCCCTCTCGCTCACGGCTTCGCAGAGTCGCGCGAGGCAAAGGCATGCGCCGCGGGTCTGACGACGCGGGCTTGCCAACGAGTTTTGGCTAATAGATTGGTTTGTGTGCCGCCCCCTTGGGGCGGCACTTTTTGTGTGGGGTCCCTGTCTTCACAATTTCCGTCAAGCTTTTGGTTAGGTTTTGGTCGGTTGGCGCAAGGCCGGAAGGGCAAAAGATTACTGTCGAAAAAAAGCTCAAAGAAAGTGCTGGTAGGCGAGTTGTTGAGCTTTTAGACACTTTTCTGGCAAAAGAATCTTTACAGCTATTGCTGCGGATTTCGTTGCCGCGGCTGCGATGGTGCGGGATGCTGAGCGCAAGCGTCGAATGCTCCGATTGAGGAGGCCAACATGGACCTGTTTCTTGAGACCCCGCAGCAACAAGCCGAGCGCATGTTGCGCCAACAGCAGCGGCTTATGGAGATGCAAATGCAAGGGGCAGCCGTCCAGCCTCCTGCGCAAAACGCCGCGCCCGCGGTATCGTCTGCGGGTGAGGTGGACCCAGGAGCCTATTCCGTACAGCAAGATTCATATGCGCAGGAGCTTGCGTTCGACAAGCGTCGTGCGCGTCGCCGTCGCTGGGCCCAGCGCCTGCGTACGTTGGCGATGATCGTGCTGATCCCGTTGGGACTCGCGGCAATCTTCTTGGCCTCATATGCCCTCACGTGCATTCTCAATGGCGCCTCTCCCAGCGAGGTGCTTGAGCACTTGGCAGCTCTCGGCCAGCGCCTAGGCGATGTCACAACAACCATCCGCGCCGGCTGGGAGAGTTAGCGTTTGTCGCATCAGGACTTCGAGGGTGTAGGGATTGTCGCCACGAGTAGAATCCTTGCATCCTGTGGGTCCTGTCATGCGACTGAATAGTATTATTGAAGATGAATAATAATAGGATTTGCTATGTATAAGCAGGCTTTAGAGCAGACTCTTTTGGGTATTGACGAAGAGGCGGAGCTGGAAATAGGTCCAAGAGACGATAGGCCGAGCGTTGTATTGGTGGGAGGAAGCGCCTTCATGCTAAACGATGTGACGAATCGGTCGGTTACACATGACATTGATGTGTTTGAGGCAGACAGGTGTCTCCGCGAGATCATAGCTCGATACCCCGAGGTGAATGGTATGGCGGTGGCATATTGTAATCAGATGCCATTCAATTACGAAGACCGTTTGATTCCCTTGGATATTGGGGCGCGTTTTATCAGGTACTTTACGCCATCCTTGGAGGACCTGGCGGTAATGAAGCTCTATGCCTACCGTCCGAACGACATCGTCGATCTTCATAGCCAGGCATTCGTCGACCGACTTGATTGGGGACTGCTCGAACGGCTTATATTCGACGAGGGCGAGGCGCTGGCGTCGTCGCCTTCGGAGCGGAGTTATCAAGAGATGGTCTGCGCATACAGGCAATACAAAAAGGAGGTGCGCGGTTGAATCTGACCTTTGAGGGATTCTTAAAAGGCTATTGCCGAGAGCTATCCGGACAGCAGTCGCTCAGTTTTAGAAAACTGGTTGAGCAGGCGACGACGGTTGCGCCGCGCGTGGCGGAGCCCCTGTTTTTGCTCGCTTTGGCGCAGGGTAAAGCCGAATACGTCCTGGGCTTATCCGAGGGCTCGTGGATGGAAGAGGGTTACCGAGACGTTTTGTCCTTGTACGCCCAAACGGGTAGCCTGGCATCTCTATGCGCCGAGGACAAACTCCCCAACCGTTATGCCAACGTTTGGCGTGCGTATAGAGCGGTGAAGGAAAAGCCAGTGGCGGACAGGAGGATCAACGCCCTGATGCGAAAAAGAACGTTGGGAGCGCTAGGGGAATCGGGCGTAACGCGCTACGGTCTCTGCCGCGATTTGAATCTGAATAAGGGAAACGTGTACGCATACTTAGCCGGTGATGACTCAAAGGTGAGCAGGGAGACGGCGCGCCGCATTATGGAATATGCGGAGGAGAGGGGCGCCAAAGAAGGGGCCGGGCGCCCAGTGCGCGTGGCGGGGTAAGATTGATCGCGGTTTTGATTGATGATCGATTGGGTTTGTTGGGCGGAGACTATGTCTGCTATTGATATCGTGCTTGTTGTGATCGCCTTGGTGGCGGTGGGGGTTGCTGTGGCTTGTGCCCTGCAGCTCAAGGGCCTTCGCGCCGAGCTGAGGGAGCGCGGCGATAGCGGGGCAGAGATGCTGGCTGCGCTCGAGCAGGCCAACAACGCGCTCGACACCCTCAACGTCGCGCTGGCCGAAACCCGCCGCACGGCAAATGCCATCGCGCAGCAGCAGACAACCGATGCGGCCGTGGAGCAGCAGCGCTACCTGACCATCGCGCGTGAGTTCACGCAGGCTGGTGACCGTATGGATGACCTGCGCCGCGAGACGGCCCAACAGCTCGGCGCCAACCGCGAAGGCATCGAGCACCGCCTGGACAAGGTGCGCGAGACGGTCGATGCCCAGCTGGGCGCCATCCGCAAGGACAACAACGTGCAGCTCGATCAGATGCGCGCGACGGTGGACGAGAAACTCTCCCGTACGCTCAACGATCGCCTGTCTGCATCGTTTAAGCAGGTGAGCGACCAGCTCGAGGCTGTGTACAAGGGTTTGGGCGATATGCAGTCCATTGCCACCGGCGTGGGCGACCTTAAGCGCGTGCTGGGCAACGTCAAGGCGCGTGGCATTTTGGGCGAGGTGCAGTTGGGTGCAATCCTGGCGGACATCCTTACGCCCGACCAGTATCTGGAAAACGTCGCCACCAAGCCTGGCGCCTCGGAGCGCGTTGAGTTTGCCGTCAAGCTGCCGGTAGACGAGGGCGATCCCGTGCTGCTGCCGATTGACTCCAAATTCCCGGGCGACGCGTACGAGCATCTGCTCGACGCGCAAGAGTCGGGTGATGCCGAGGCGGTGGCCCCCGCGCGAAAGACACTCGACGCCATGGTGAAGCGCGAGGCCAAGGACATCTGCGAAAAGTACCTGAGCGTGCCCGCGACCACCAATTTTGGCATTATGTTCGTGCCTTTTGAGGGCCTGTACGCCGAGGTCGTCAGCCGCCCCGGGCTTATCGAGACCCTGGGCCGCGACTATCACGTCAACGTTGCCGGCCCCAGCACCATGGCGGCCATCCTCAACAGCCTGCAGATGAGCTACCAGACG
>CAJKZP010000028.1:0-19815 GCA_905204415.1 uncultured Collinsella sp.
GAAGAGCGTTGCTGCCTAGGCTAGCCCCTTGTCACACAAACTACCGAAGCCTCTGTTTTTCTCTTTGCAAATAGAATCCCGTGCGTATACTAAGGCTCAAACGAAACCGATTTCGTCGAGTGTGGGCAATAGGATGCTAAGACGCACCCTACCATCTTGGCATCCTATTGCCCACGCAATGTCATTTGCTTTCCTCCCGTCTCGCTGGCCCTTCAGTCCCATTCCGGCACAGCGAGACACTTCCTAGACAACTGACCGTGGGGCCGGCTTTTCTGCTTTAACAGCAGTGCCTCCGATAACCCTCTTTTGCCGGTCCGGGTCAGTTTTTTCACACAACCGAAAGGACGGGTAGCAACATGAGACCGCTCATCATCATGAATGGCGAGAAGATCGATTGGTTCCATACCGTCATCAGGATGCTGATGTATCTGGCGGGCGTTGCAGTACTGGCACTCGGCATGAGTCTCCAGACGGCATCCGGCCTGGGCGTCGCCGCGCTCACGTGCTTTGCCACAACCCTATCCATGCTCACGGGCAAGACGCTCGGCTTTTGGATCACTGCTACCTATGTCGCCTACATCGTGGCACAATTCACTATCTTGCGACGCGAGTTCCAGCCGCGCATCCTGCTCGAGCTGTGCTTCTCAACGCTCATCGGCGGCTTCACCGACTTCTTCATGGCGGTCAACCCGCTGCATCCCGCAGCACTCCCCATACAGGTTGAGACCATGCTGCTCTCCCTCGCTGTCACTGCATTTGGCGTAAGTCTCGTCGTCAACATGGGCGTTGTCCCCAACGCGCCCGACGGCCTGGTGCAGGTCATTGCCGAAAAGATTAAACGCCGCTTTGGCGACGTAAAAGTCGTGTTCGACTGCTCGCATGTCGCCGTGTCTCTCGTTCTGTCGCTCGCGCTCATGCACAACCTGGGCGGCTTTGGCGTGACCACCGCCATCTCGGCGCTGTTCTTGGGCCATGTCATCAACATCGCTAATAAGCTGTTCGCCCAGCGCTTTGTGCGCGCGGCATTCGGGAAATAGCACCACCGTAAGAACCCGCAAACAGCGCTATACGTTGCTATATCTCACTATACTTTGCTATATCTTGCTATACTTTGCTATATCTTGCTATATCTTGCTATATCTTGAGCAAAGGTGGCTCACATGCAAACAAACCCTTTTAAGCCCACAGCAGGTAAAACACCTCCCACGATTATCGGCCGCGAAGATGTGCTCGAAGAATTCAATGAGGGCCTCACCAACGGGCCTGGTGCCCCTGGGCGCCTAATGCGCATAGCCGGCGTCCGTGGAACGGGCAAGACGGTCCTCCTTGACGAGTGCTCACGTTTGGCGCAAAGCCGTGGCTGGACGGTCATAAAAGAGGTCGCAACCGAGGGACTTTGCCAGCGCATTCTCGAACAGCTGCAGCCCAAATTCCAGGCCAAGTACGCCAGATTTGAGCCCACCGTAGCTGGCATATCCATCGGCAGCATAGACATTGAGCGAATCGGCCCATCGCTACGCGACGCCATGAGACAGACAATATCCAAGAATGGAAATGGCCTGCTCATCACTCTCGACGAGGTTCAAGACGCAGAGCTCGATGAGGTCCGAACGCTCTCCATTGCGATTCAGCAGGTTATCGGCGAAGACCTTGATATCGCCTTTGTTTTTGCTGGGCTGCCTTCGATGATTGAAAGCATCATCAACGGAAAGACACTTACGTTTTTGCGCCGTGCCCTCCCCTTTGACCTGAAGGCTGTGGCAGTAACCGAAGTGTCGTACTCCCTCGAGGAAACCATTGAAGCGTCTGGCATGGAGTTGCAGCCAGGTATTGCCGGCCAACTTGCCGAGGCAACGCAAGGCTATCCTTTCATGATCCAACTCGTTGGATACTACGCATGGCAGTTGGCAAGACGCGCACATACAGCGATTATTGGAGAAGAAGAAGCCGAGCGTGGCATTGCAACGGCACGCGAACGCTTCTGCGCCATGGTGATTGAGCCCGCGCTGCAGCGCATTCCGCCCACGTGCATCGCTTATCTGCTGAGCATGGCGTCTTTGGGGCAGACGAGCTCGACCAGCATGGTTGCCGATGCCCTAAACAAAACGCCTCAACAGGTGAGCTCCGTCCGCAGCCGCCTGTTAAGAGAATCGATTATCGAGGCTCCTTCGTACGGCAAGGTCTCATTTGCCATCCCCTACATGCGCGACTACCTCTACGAACACAAAGCCGAACTGGAAGTTGAACTGTAGAAACGACAACTGCCCTGCAAGATGAAAACCGTTTTCGTACGGATTTAAAGCAGACGTAAACGGTTTTCGTCTTGATTTGCGTCCGAAATTAAGACGTAAATTGTGCTTTCGTACGCTTATTACCAGACGCAAATTGTTTACGTCCGGCTATGCGTCCCCAATCCAGACGAAAAAAGCTCCGAGCTCGTGTGAGCTCGGGGCTCTTTGTGCCGCACATCTATGAGAGGGAATCGATGCGCACGGGCGCTACTCCATGTAGCCGCCCTGGGATGGCGGCAACCTCGTCGTTGCCCGTCTGATGGGTGTGCTCAAGGCATCCGTTCCCCTCTTTATCGACGTAACGGGCAAAAAAAGGCTCGTCGAGGAGACCATCCGCACCCACCGTGGCGTGGCCGATGCCATCGCCGCGCGCAACCCCACCGCAGCGCACGACGCGATGTATTTGCACCTGGTGTATAACCGCAACATGATTGCGGAGGGAGCAGAAGCAAAAGGCATTTAGGGCCCGACAATAATCTTTCTTTGGCAAAACGCAGGCGGCGGCTGCCCAACACACAGGGCAGCCGCCGCTTTTTGCAATCGATTGGTGCAAAGGGGTTGACTAGAGCTCGCAGGCAACCTTGTAGCCATCGCCGATGGCATCGCGGATGTTGCCGCACTTCTGGGCATCGCCCAGCACGTGGGTGGCAACACCGGCTGCAGCCAGGTCGTCGGCCAGCTTGGTATTGGGACGATAGCCCATGGCAAGCACCAGCGTATCGGCACCGGTGATGGTGTGGACCTCGCCGTCCTTTTCGTAGCTGATAGTGTCCTCGGTAATCTCGGTCACCTTGGCCTCGGTCAGCACGTGAACGCCCTTGGAGAGCATGCGCGTGATGAGCACCGCGCGACCGGCACCGCCCTCGTTGGCGGCGAGCGTCTTGGTCATCTCGATGACGGTGACATCGCGATTGGCCGGCGACAGGTCGTTGACCAGCGGGGCCAGGTAATCGGCCGTCTCGCAGCCAACGGTGCCGCCGCCCACGATGACGATCTTCTTGCCCGGGAAAGCCTTGCCACCCAGCAGGTCGTCAGCCGTCATAACCTGCTTAAAGCCCTGCATGAAAGCCGGAGCGATGGGCTCGGCGCCATAAGCCAGGACAACCTCGTAGCCCGCGTAGTCACGCTGAATGTCCTCGGCAGTAAGCTCGGTGCCAAATATGCACTTCACGCCCGCCTCGGCCAGACGACGGTACTGATACTTGATCACGCGGGTGAGCTCCTGCTTTGCCGGCGGAACGGCCGCGATGCGCATCTCGCCGCCCGGCTCATCCTGCTTGTCAACGAGCACCACGTTGTGGCCGCGCTTGGCGGCAATGTAGGCTGCCTCCATGCCCGCAGGACCAGCGCCCACAACGAGCACGTTCTTGGCCTCGGCGGCAGGCTCGTAGCCGGCCTCGTCGCGCTCCACGTCCGGGTTGACGGTACAGGAGATGCGCTTGCCGAACATAATGCCGTTCAGGCAGCGCAGGCAGCCGATGCAGGGGCGGATGTCGTCGGCGTTGCCGGCAGCGGCCTTATTGCAGAACTCGGCATCGCACAGATTGGCGCGGCCCATCATGCAGATGTCGGCAGCGCCGTCCTCGATCAGCTCCTCAGCGATCCAGGCCTCGTTGATACGTCCGACGGTGGCGACGGGAATGTTGACGTGTTTTTTAATCTCACGCGAGCAGGCGGCGTGCGACGCCTGCTGGGTACCGGCGGCGGGAATCGCGGAGCCACGCTTGATGGTGGTGCCGCCCGACACATGAATCATGTCGACGCCGGCCTTCTCCAGACGACGCGAGACATAAATCATATCGTTGAGGGTCAGACCGCCATCGGTGTACTCGTCACCCGAAATACGGACGTCGATGATAAAGTCCTTGCCGCAGCGCTCGCGAATCTCGGCGATGACCTCGAGCAAGAAGCGCATACGGGCGTCGAGCGAGCCGCCGTACTCATCAGTACGCTTGTTATAGAGCGGGGTCAAAAAGCCGCCGAGCATGCCGTGGGCGTGCGCTGCGTGGACCTCGACGCCATCGACACCGGCCTTCTGCATACGCACGGCAGCGTCGCCAAACTGATGCGTGAGCTCGTGAATCTCGTCGACCGTGATGGGGCGCGGTGCCTCGCGGGCGTAAGACGGGCCCACAAAGGACGGAGCGATCAGGCGAGGCGTGCCCGGAATGTTAAAGGCCATGTAGGCGGGGTGGAAGAGCTGCGGCATGATCTTGCAGCCATACTCGTGGACGGCCGCGGCGAGCTTTTCCCAGCCGGGGATAAACGTATCGTCGTAGCAGCACATGTCACCCGGCAGATAGGTATAGGTGGGCTCGACCGTCACGACCTCGGTGATGATGAGGCCCACGCCGCCCTTGGCGCGAGCACGGTAATGATCGACCAAGTCGTCGGTCACATAGCCGTGATCGGCCAGGTTGGTAGATACCGGCGGCATAAAGACGCGGTTCTTGACCTCGGTCGTACCGACCTTGATCGGGCTAAAGAGCATCGGGTAGGCGGATGACTCCATACAGGGTTCCTTTCGTTTGAGCCGCTCGGCGGCAGTTGCTAACGTACCTATCGTATCAGTATCCGCCGCATTCGCACTCGCTCGCACTCCCCACCTTCAATCCCGACCCTCACAAAAAAGTTGCGGTGGAATACGGAGTAGATAAGGCCTTTGACAGCCAAAACAGTCCGTATTTCACCGCAACTGATGGGCGGGATGGAGTTAAAGGCCCAGGTAGGTGGTCATGCCTTCGACGGCGAGCTTGGCACCAGCTACGGCATGGACCACGGTGAGCGGGCCGTTGACCACGTCGCCGGCGGCAAAGACGCCAGGCACGGTGGTCATGCCATGCTCGTCGACCGAAAGCAGGCCGCGATGGTCGGTCTCCAGACCGCCCGTTGTAAGCACGAGCTTGTCCTTGGGCACCTGAGACGCCGCAATCACAACCGTGTCGGCGGACGCATGGTCGAGCTCTTCCTCGTAGCCCACCACGTTGTTGTCCTCGTCAAAGATAGCCGTCTCGAACACCGGACCGTTATCGTCGATGGCGCAGATCGCCTTGCCGCACATAATCTCGGCACCGTCAAGCTCGGTCAGCTCCACCTCGTCATCGATGGCAGAGATATGGCGCGATCGGGCGTACACGGTAACCTTGCGAGCACCCGAGCGCAGGGCCGTGCGGGCAACATCCATGGCCACATTGCCGGCGCCGATAACCGCCACGTTCTGCCCGATTGCCACGCTCGTGGGATCGACCAGATAGTCGATACCAAACAGCACATTGCCGCGCGACTCGCCGGGAATACCCAGCTTTCGAGCTCGCCAGGTGCCGGTACCAACAAAGACCGCATCGTAGCCGTCGCGCAGCAAGTCGTCGATGTGGAGCGCACCGCCGATGGTGGTCGAGGGGCGAACGCGCACGCCGAGCGAGCACATCACGTGGCGGTACTTTTGCACGAGCGAGCGCGGCAGACGGAACTCGGGGATACCGTACTCCAGCACGCCGCCGATCTCGGGCCGCTGCTCAAAAACAGTGACGGCGCAACCCAGCTGCGCCATCTTAATGGCCACGGTCATGCCGGCAGGACCGGAACCGACCACGGCAACCTGCTTGCCGCACGACGGCGCGGGTTTCCACTCTTTGCGGTCCAAATACGCCGTGGAGATATAGTTCTCGATGCTCGAAAAATGCACGGGCGCGCCCTTGCGGCCCTGGATGCACGCGCCCTCGCACTGGCCCGAATGGTTGCAAACCATGGAGCAGACCGCACTCATCGGGTTATTCTGGAACAGCAGCTCGCCCGCCTCTTGCAGACGGCGCTGCTTAAAGAGGTCGATAACCTGCGGAATGGGCGTCTGCACCGGACAGCCCTTGATTTGACAGAACGCCTTTTTGCAGCCCAGACAACGATTTGCTTCCTCAACGATGTGGATAGCCACGCAATTCCCCTCTATTGACCTGGACGAAATCGGCTTCTTAAACCAATTTGCCCGAATTTATAACCATAGATACGTCAACAGTGCGGAAAAGGGCACCGAAAAGCATCTCACAAACGCGCAGCAGCAACCCTTTCCTCGCACAGAACCACCGTGCAGCCCCGTCATCGAGATCAAAAGATTCGCCACCCCCACGAATGGCGAATCTCTCTACAGGCAGACGCCGTCTTTCCAGATACTGATCTCGTGGCAGCCGCGGCGCTCGGCACTCGTTAGCTTACCGCTCGCCGTATCCAGTACCAGCTGATACAGGTCGCGGGCAGCCTCGTCGAGTGTGCGTTCGCCTGTGGCAATCACGCCGGCGTTAAAGTCCATCCAGTTGGCCTTGTGGTCGCACAGACGCTGATTGGTGAACACCTTGAGGGTGGGCGCCGGTGCACCAAACGGCGTGCCGCGTCCAGTCGAGAACAGAATCACGTGACAGCCAGCAGCCGTCAACGCCGTGGTGGATACCATGTCGTTGCCCGGGCCGCACAGCATGTTCAGGCCATGCTTGGTGACCTGACCGGCATACGGCAGCACGTCGACGATGGGTGCGGAGCCGCCCTTTTGCACGCAGCCGCAACTCTTGTCCTCGAGCGTGGTGATGCCACCGTCCTTGTTACCGGGACTCGGGTTCTCGTAGACCACCTCACCATGGCTAATAAAGTAATCCTTAAAACCGTTAAGCATGTCAGAGGCAGCGTTAAAGACCTGCTCGCTCTCGCAGCGATCGAGCAGGATGCTCTCCGCGCCAAACATCTCGGGCACTTCGGTGAGCACCGACGTACCGCCACGGGCGACGACCATATCGCTCACGCGACCGATCGTGGGGTTGGCGGTAATGCCCGAAAGACCGTCAGAGCCGCCGCACTTAAGACCAATAACCAGCTCTGAGGCCGGAATGGGCTCACGCTTGGCCTGCTTGGCCAGGTCAGCCAGCTCGGACAGAATCTTGTGGCCCTCGATCTGCTCGTCGGCTACATCCTGGCAGGTGAGAAAACGAACGCGCTCGTGATCGAAGTCACCGAGCTCGTCGAGCACCTGCTGATGCGTGCAGTTCTCGCAACCGAGCGACAAGAACAGCACGCCCGCGGCGTTTGCGTGACGCGACAGCGCCACCAGCAGACGACGGGTCTGGGCATGGTCGGCGCCGGTCTGTGAGCAACCGAACGGATGCGGGAAGTAATAGACGCCCTCCAACGAGCCCTCGACCAGGTCCTGAGCCTGCTCGCACATGGCACGAGCGACTTCGTTGACGCAACCGACGGTGGGAATGATCCAAAGCTCATTGCGCGTGGCGGCACGACCGTCGGCACGGCGGAAGCCCATAAAGGTCTCGGCCTCGACCGGCTCAACGACCGGATGTGTCGGATTGTAGGCGTACTCTATCTCACCCGAGAGGTTGGTCTTCACGTTGTGCGTGTGCAGCCACTGGCCGGGCTGAATGTCCTTCGTCACGTGACCGATGGGAAGACCGTACTTGACGACATCCTCACCGGCTGCAATGGCGCGCACGGCCATCTTGTGGCCCTGCGGGATATCCTCCGCGGCAACGACCTCGCCCACGCCGGGAACCTCGACGGCAGCACCCTTGGCGAGCGGCGACAGCGCAACGATGACGTTGTCGGCCGGATTGATCTGGATAGTGTTCATTACAAAGAGTCCTAACCCTACAGGTTGAGCAGAAGTCGAGTGACGCCCGCCAGTTACCCGACGGGCGTACAGAAGGATTTAGGCCTGAGCGTTCGCGAACGCCTGCTTGACGCCCTCGGAGCGCACGACGGCGAGAGCGTTGACGACAAACTCCTCCAGGCCGGCGATCTGCGTAAGATCCTCGCCCCACATTTGCTCGTTGGTGAGCACATCGTGCACCAGCTCGGCGTCGTCGGCGCCGGCGCGGGCGGCGTAGAAGTCGAGCACGAAGGCGTCGTCCTGAGCGGTGTACTCGGTGCCGTCGGAGCGACGCAGGTGCAGACCGTCGCCCTCGCGGGACACGAGCTCCTGCGTGTAGAAGGAGATGAGCGTGGCCAGGCTCGTCGCCAGGCACTTGGGCAGGTTGCCGGTCTCGGCAACGTAATCCTTGAGCGTGGGCAGGTCGCGGGCACGCCACTTAGCCGTGGAGTTGAGGCAGATGGAGAGCAGCGCGTGGTCGATAAACGGATTGTCGAAGCGGTTCTCGACGGCGGCGGCAAAGGCCTTGCAATCCTCGGCATCCAGGTCGGTGGCGAGCGTCGGGATGACCTCGTCGTAGAGCATGGTGTTCATGAAGCCGCGGACGATCTCGTCGTGCATGCAATCGCGCACGATATCAAAGCCGGCAACCCAGGAACCCGGAACAAAGGCGGTGTGGGCGCCGTTGAGGATGCGGACCTTGCGCTTCTTGTACGGGGTGACGTCGGGGGTCACAAAGACACCCGGCAGACCGGCCTTCACGAAGGGCAGACGCTCCTTGAGCGACTCGTCACCCTGGATACCCCACATCTGGAAGGGCTCACGCACGGCCAAGAACGGATCTTCATAGCCCAAGCGCTCGGCCACGGCAGCGGCCTCCTTGGGATCGCGGATGCGACCCGGAACGATGGTGTCGACGAGCGTGGTGCAGACGGTGCAGTCGCTGGCCATCCACTGCGAAAACTCGTCCTCCCAGCCCCAGTCGCTCACGTACTGGTTCATGATGCGCAGCAGCTCCTCGCCGTTATGGTCGATGAGCTCGCAGGCGAGCACGATGACGCCCTGCTTGCCGGCAGCCCAGCGGGCATGGAGCACCTGGGCAAGCTTGGCAGGGAAGCTCGCGGGGGGCATGTCGTCGGCCTTGCAGGACGGATCGTAGGCGATACCGGCCTCGGTGGTGTTGGAGACGATAATCTCCAGGTCGTCGGAAACGGCGACCTCCATCATGGCACGGTAGTCAGCCTCGCGATACGGATTGAGGCAACGGCTGCAGGCGCTGATCACGCGGGAATCGTCAACCGTGTCACCGTTCTCCTTGCCGCGCACCAGTACGGTGTACAGGCCATCCTGGGCATTGATACCATCGGCGAAATCGAAGGCGCCGCTGATGGGCTGCACCATGACGACCTTGCCGTTCCAACCGGTGGCCTCGTTGCCCATATCGAAGAAACGATCGACGAAGGCGCGCAGGAAATTGCCCTCGCCAAACTGCAGGACCTTCTCGGGGGCGTCCTTGGGCAGCACGTAGCCCTCGTAGCCGATCTTCTCGAGCGTCTCGTAGCTGATGTTATTCATAGAGGTTTTCCTCTCAACTCAAGTCCCGGTACGGCATCGCCGCACCAGGTTGCATTCATGATTTTTCAAGCAGCGGGGCTATTTATCGATCGTCTCGATAGTGCTCTCGCCGATCTTGCCGCGCTCCCAGCGACCATTCGACAGGTCGTTGGAAATGGAATTGAACTTCTTCTCGGTAATGTCGTAGAGAGCGAAGATAATCAAGGCTGCTACCAGAAGGGCGCAGGCGGGATAAATCGTCAGAGCGCCCTTGATGCCAAGCAGCGTGGCAGCCGTCTGGGGCTTATTTGCCACATATCCGGTAAGGGCAAGGATGCCGCCGGAAATGATCGCGGCAAGGGATTGCGCAAGCTTACGAGAAAAGTTGAACGCGGCGTAGGTCGTACCCTCCTTGCGGATTCCCGTGTGCCATTCACCGTAATCAATAACATCGGAAACCAAGTTCCAGGTGATACCGTTGGGGATGGCAAGCGCGACGTAGCCGATGGTGACGAAGATGATGAACGTCACGGTATTGGTCGGCAGGATGAAGTTGAGGCCGTTTGCCACGGCACCGACGATAAAGCAGGCAACGCACGTGCGCTTCTTGCCAAAATGCTTGACGAGCGTCGGGATGGCGAGAATGGCGACAACCGACGTTCCGATCATGATGCCGTTGACAACGGGCTGCAACGCGATGTTACCCAGGTTGTACTGGCAGAAATACACCATCATGGTGTTGTTGGTGTTCATGGCCGAAATGGTAAACAGCGTAAGCAGGATAACTGCTCCCAGGTTCTTGTTGGTGAAAACGACCTTGAAATACGTGCTGAATGCGCTCGACTTCTTGCCGGCCTTTCCCGCAGCCTTCTCCTCGGCCTGTCGATCGATACGGATATGCTCGCGCGTTCCCAAAAAGCAGATGGCGAATCCGGCGATGCCGCACAGTCCCATGACGACAGCTGCAATCGTATAGCCGTGCGGATTGCCGTCGAGCGTGTCGCCACCCGCAAAGAACAGGACCAATGGGATGAACGCTACGCCCGTGATGAGCTGTGCGCAAAGCGAACCGGCCTGGCGCGTTGACGCCATGTGCGCGCGGTCATCGACGTCACGCGTCATTACCGTGGCCAGAGATCCGTACGGCACGTTGGTGAAGCTGTATACGACGCCCCAGATCATGTAAGTTATCAGCGCATAGGCAATTTTACCTGCCATGGGAATATCGGGCGCAGTGAAGGTCACCACGGTTAGAACGGCAAGGATCACGGCCGAAACCATCATGACCGGACGAAACCGACCGTGCTTGCCAATCTTCTTTCTACCGTCGACGAATGCACCGGCAATCGGGTCCATGAACGCATCGAAAATCTTGGTGACGGCGAAAATCAGGCTCACCACGCCTGGCGAAATCAGGCAGATGTCAGTGTAGAACTTGGTCAGATATGCCTGACCAAGATCGAACATAAATCCGTTGCCCAAATCGCCAAAGCCATAGCAGATTTTCTCACGCCAGCTCAGCTTGATATCCTGCGAGCTCTGCATCGATCCCGAATCCGCCTGAGCAGACACAATCTGCTCGTTTTTCTGTTGCCCTGTTCCCATATGGTCCCTCCCCTTTGCAACCGATTTCACCAATCGGAACACATACAGATCTATGCCTCGACAGTGTCCAGATCGAAGCCAAAGTAGCGAACGGAATTGTTGTAGCTGATATCGCGCACGATGGTGCCCAGCAGCTCCATGTCGGCCGGATACTTGCCCTGCTCAACCCACTCGCCGATCACGCTACACAGCACGCGACGGAAATACTCGTGGCGCGGATAGGACAGGAAGGAGCGGGAGTCGGTGAGCATGCCGACAAAGTTGCCCAGGACGCCCTCGTTGGCCAGAGCCGTGAGCTGCTCGCGCATACCGACCTCGTTGTCGTTGAACCACCAGGCGGAACCGTTCTGGATCTTACCGGCAGTCGGAGCCTCCTGGAAACAGCCCATCACGGTATCGATCATGGTGTTGTCGATGGGGTTCAGGCTGTACAGAATGGTCTTGGGCAAGCCGCAGGTCTCCTGGATGGAGTTGAGGAATTCGGCGAGCTGGTCGGACGGCGTGTAGTTGGAGATGCAATCGTAGCCGGTGTCGGGACCGAGCTTGGCGAACATAGCGCGGTTGTTGTCACGCTTGCAGCCAAAGTGCAGCTGCATGGCCCAGCCAAGGCGGACATACTCGCCGGCGACAAACTGCATAAAGGCGGTCTTGTACTTGAGGACCTCTTCCTCGGTGAGCGGCTCGGCAGCCAGGCCCTTGGCAAAGATGGCCTCGATCTCGTCGGCGGTAGCCGGGACGTACATAACGTAATCGAGTGCGTGGTCGGAGGCGCGGCAGCCCAGCTCGTGAGCAACGTCGTAGCGCTTGGAGATGGCAGACTTCATGCCCTCAAAGTCGCCGACCTCAACGCCGGCAACCTCGGAAAGATGCTTGCAGTAGTCGGCGAACTCCTGGCCGCGCTCGATGCGCAGAGCGGCGTCGGGGCGCATGGCGGGAACGACCTGAACGTCAAAACTGTCATCGGCGGCAATCTTCTTGTGCCACTCAAAGCTGTCGGCGGGGTCGTCGGTAGTGCAGATCATGCGGACGTTGGACTGCTTGATCAGGTTGCGGCAGGTAAAGCTGGCCTCGGCGAGCTTGGCGTTGGCAAGGTCCCAGGCCTCCTGGGCAGTCTTGCCGTTGAGGACGCCCTCGTAGCCAAAGTAGCGCTTAAGCTCCAGGTGGCTCCACTCAAAGACGGGGTTGCCAACGCAGCGACCCAGGGTCTCGGCCCACTTTTGGAACTTCTCGCGAGCAGGGGCGTCGCCAGTGATAAAACGCTCGTCGACGCCGTTGGCACGCATCAAGCGCCACTTGTAGTGGTCGCCGCCCAGCCAAACCTCGGTGATGTTCTCGAAACGCTTGTCCTCCCAAATCTCCTTGGGAGAAATGTGGCAATGGTAGTCGACGATGGGCATGCCCTCGGCAAAGTTGTGGAACAGCTCCTCGCCGGTCTTGGTGCTCAGCAGGAAATCCTGATCGTCCATGAAGTTTTTCATCAAACAACCCCTTTGTTTGCGGAGCGGGCGCACAATACGCTCGTCATCCTCTAGGTGAACGTTCACCATCTTAGTGCAAAATGCGTTACGAGGTGAACGTTCACCTAACCATCATGGGGCGAACGGTAGGTTTTGACCGATTAACGGTTGCCGAGCCATGGATCCTGCGTTGGATCGGCATAAAGAAAGGCCGATGACGGCAGATTCGCCATCAGCGGCCTTCGAAACAATTTTTCGATCCCCTGCCAAAAAATACGCGGCAAGTAGGGAACTCCCTAAACGCATTAGATTCCGGCGAGCTCGCAGTAACGATCGACGTTGCTGGCAAACACCATCTCAACAGCCCCCTTTTGCACAGGCTCCGCCGGCGTCTTTCCCCACAGCAGGTAATCGCCTAAGGTCTTGGCGCCACGGTATGCCAAACTCACCGGGTCCTTGTAGACGATGTTGGTAAAGATGCCCCGACGCAAGGCCAGCGCACTTTCTGGGAACAGGTCGTTGCCGATCACCATTACTTCGCCGGCCTTGTTAGCCGAGACAAGCGCATCGGCAATCAGCTCAGAGCCCACGGCGAACACGCTGCAGATCAACTCGGGGGCTTCCGATGACCTTAGACGCTGGTTGAGCTCGTGCTCGAGCTGCTTGACCTGGGCATGAGCACCGGTCAGATCCTCGACCTGCCAGGGAACATTGTGCTCGCGAAGGTAATTGTGGAAGGCGCGAGCGGTCAAATAGTGCGAGTCGGTGTAGGGGTCGCCCGCCAATAAAAGCACGCGGGTATCGGTCCCGGAAGCGTGAACCAGGTTGGCCGCCTGCTCGGCCATCAGGCTTCCCGCCGTGGAGTAGTCGGCCAAACTAGCGCCCAGACGATCGAGGTGAGGGCGGTCGCCGTCAACGAGCTCAATCGTCACGCCCGCCTCGGCGATCTGTCCCAAAAGCTCAGTCGCGCGATCGTCGCCCGGCGCATAGGCGAGCAAGCCATCAATCTTCTCGCCCACCTGCAGACGCTCGTCGATTTGCTCGAGTGCATCAGCGTAGCCGCCCACGCCAAATTCAACGCGCTCAACCGTAATGCCCTGGTCGATGACCTCTTGCTCAAAGCGATTGCAGCCTTCCCATAGGTAACGATAGAAATAAGCGCCCTCACGCGATGCGCATGGCAGACAAAACAGCAGATTGATGTCCTTACGACGCAGGCTCGAAGCGCTCGTGTTGCGGTGATAGCCCATCTCCTCAGCCTTAGCATTAACCTTGGCACGTACAGACTCGCTCACGCCGGCCTTGCCCGTAAGGGCCTTATGCACGGTGTTAATGGAAACGCCAAGCTCGGCGGCTATGTCCTTCATGGTGACGCGTGCGCTCATAGGGTTACTCCGGTACAGACGGGCAGCTAATAAACAATTGAGTTAACGATACCCCAAAATAACCCAGCAACTCGCCAAGCCCGCCCTCAAAAGCGAAAAACGCTCCGCGAACGGATGCTCGCGGAGCGTCTGGGCCTTATTTGATGCCGCGGCCCAGGTCTTCGGCAATCTTATCCACGCCCTTAAGCGCGGCACAGGTCTTTTTGTTGGAGCAATGCCCCGTGCAAACGCCACCCTGAGCGCAGTCGGCGCAGGTGCCCTTGCGGTAGATGCGCACGCACACGGCGACAAACGCAATACCGATAACGGCCAGTACAACAATATCGATAGGTGCCATAGCAAGCCTCCTCTAGTTAACCACCACTTACTTTACCCCATTCTCCACCTATCAAAAGGGGACAGGTTAATTTTGGTCGGTTTTATCTGCGGAAACGCCACATCTCCCCCACCAAAAAGCCCGAGTGTCGCTGGGACACCCGGGCTCGTGGAAAGGGGTTAATCCTTATTCGGACTTAAGCGGAAACTGCAGCGGAAGCAGCGTTGGTCTCGTCCTCGTCGGTCCATGCATGCTTTGGCATGGGACGGAAGATCTGGAAGAGTATCGCAACCAGCAGCACGATGGCCACCACCGTCCAGATACCAAACTGTCCAAGAACAAGCAGGTTGTAGAACTGGTTGATGAACAGGCCGATCACCCAAGCAAAGGCGCACTCGTAGCCGAGGGCAATCGCGGTCCACTTGCCGGAGTCCATCTGGTTGCGGATGGTACCCATAGCGGCAAAGCACGGAGCGCACAGCAGGTTGAAAGCGCCAAAGGCAACGCAAGCGCCCATGGTCGGGAACATGCCGGCGAACGCGGTCCACAGGCTCGGATCGGTCTCGGCGGCATCGGCAACGGACAGCAGCGAGCCGGCGGTGGCGACGACGTTCTCCTTGGCAACAAGACCCGAGACGGACAGTGCTGTTGCCTGCCAGGTGCTAAAGCCGAGCGGGGCGAAGATCCAGGCGATCAGGTTGCCGAGCATGGCAAGCACGGAGTAGTCCATGAACTCCTCGGGGATGCCGTCCATCGCAGGCAGGAAGCCAAAGGAACCGTTGTAGCTACCAAAGTTGGAGAGGAACCAAACGACGACGGTGGACGCGAAGATGACCGTGCCGGCCTTCTTGATAAAGGCCCAACAGCGCTCCCACACGTGCAGCACCCAAGAGCGAATCGCCGGGAAGTGGTAAGCGGGAAGCTCCATAACAAACGGCGTCGGGCGACCGGCGAAGAGCTTGGTCTTCTTGAGCATGAGGCCCGAGGCGATGACGGCAAAGACGCCCAGGAAGTAGAAGAGCGGGCTGATCCACGCGGCGGTGGTGGAAGAATCGCCGATGATAGAGCCCATGAGCAGGGCGATGATCGGCAGCTTAGCGCCGCAGGGAATAAACGTGGTGGTCATGACCGTCATACGGCGGTCCTTCTCGTTCTCGATGGTCTTGGTAGCCATGACGCCGGGGACACCGCAGCCCGAAGACACGAGCATAGGAATAAAGGACTTACCGGACAGGCCAAAGCGACGGAACACGCGGTCCATGATGAAGGCGACGCGGGCCATATAGCCGCAGTCCTCCAGGAAGGACAGCATCACAAAGAGCAGGAACATCTGCGGGACAAAGCCGAAGATGGCGCCCAGGCCGCCGACGATGCCGTCGCAGACCAGCGAATCGACCAGGCCACCGTCCTCGGTGCCGCCCGCCACAAGGGCGTCGTGGACCATGGTGGTAATACCAGGAACATAGGGGCCGTACTGTGCCGGGTCGACCGAGTCGGCATTGTCGCCCGCAGCCTCGACGGCCGCGTCGTAGGCGTCGCGGCCCTGACCGAGCACGTACCAACCGTCGGTACCGAAGAGCTGGTCGTTGGTGAAGTCGGTCACCGTGCCGCCCAAGGTAGAAACGGCGATGTAGTACACGCAGAACATGATGACCACAAAGATCGGCAGGCCCAGGATACGGTTGGTAACCACGCGGTCGATCTTCTCGGAGGTGCTCATCTTTGCCGGAGCCTTGGTGAGGCACTCGTCAATGATGTGGGCAATCACGCCGTAACGCTCGCCGGTGATGATGGACTCGGCGTCATCGTCGCAGTCCTGCTCGCACTGAGCGACCAGACCTTCGACGCGAGCGGCCTTCTCCTTGGTGAGGTTGATGAGCTTGCAGGCGTCCGCATCGCGCTCGAACAGCTTGACAGCGTAGTAGCGGCGCTTGTTGGCGGGAACGCTCGCCGGCAGATTGTTCTCGATGTGGTCCAGAACGTCCTCGATGGAGGAATCGAACTTGTGCTCCGGCACCTGGCCCTTGGAAGCAGCGGACTTCTTGACCTGCTCGAACAGCTCCTTGATGCCCTTGTTCTTAAGGGCCGAGATCATCATGACCGGACAACCGAGCTTCTTGGAGAGCTTGTCCGTGTCGATCTTATCGCCGTTCTTCTCGACCAGGTCGGCCATGTTGAGGGCAACGACCACGGGCAGGCCGGTCTCGATAACCTGAAGCGCCAGGTACAGGTTACGCTCGAGGTTGGTGGCATCGACGACTTGGACGACGACATCGGGCTCGCCGCTCATGAGGTAATCGCGCGAGCATTGCTCCTCGGGGCTGTAGGGGGAAAGCGAGTAGATGCCAGGGAGGTCCGTGATGGTAACGTTCTTGTCGCTTAGGAGCTTGGCTTCCTTTTTCTCAACCGTGACGCCGGGCCAGTTGCCAACGTAGCCGTTGGCGCCGGTGATCAGGTTGAAAAGCGTGGTCTTGCCGCAGTTGGGGTTACCCGCCAGCGCGGCATGGATCTGAGAATCCGCCATTCAATCCTTCTTCCTTGTGTGCCCGCGCTGCTTTCTCCGCGCAGGCTGGATAATGTGCTTCAAAGATGCTGCATTAAGTTAGAAAAACCTAACTTTATCTGCAGATATATGCGCCGCGAGCCCTTACTGGACCTCGACGACGGCAGCCTCCTCCTTGCGGATGGAAAGCTCGTAGCCGCGCACGTTGATCTCGACCGGATCACCGAGCGGTGCAACCTTCACGACCTTGAACGAAGTGCCCTTGATGAGCCCCAGGTCCATAAGGTGACGGCGAAGCGCACCCTCACCGTGAAGCTTGACGATGGTAGAGCTCTCGCCCACCTTAACGTCACCCAACGTCTTCATCCTCTTGTCCCCCTTTCGGTTTTTATGAAATGCTGCGGACTAACCGACGGTCATGATGTGCATGGCAACCTTGGAATCGATGCCAAAGCGTGCGCCCAGCACCGTGACGATGATATTGGCGCCACTCGAGCTCACCACGTGGATTTCGCTGCCCTCGACAAAGCCGAGGTCCTTGAGGTGGTGCTTCATGTCCTCATTGCCCTTTACACGAGACACGCGCACGGTTTCGCCCGCTTTTACCATCGAAAGCGGCATGGCCGGCATCTGCGGTCCGCAAGACATGAGTGGCTCCTAACGTCAGTTCGTCCTCAACATCGACGCGATAAAAGTTAACCACGTCTATGTTCGCTTTAGTAAACTAACACGTGGTTAACTTTTTGGAAAGGGTCCCCATTCAGATTTCGAAAAAGTTTCCTATACGAAACAAAAGAGGCACCGCAAAGACCATCTCTTTGCGGTGCCTTGTCATACCAATTTATGCAACAAAGGGGACTGTCCCCTTTGTTGCATTGTTGAGATTAGAGCGAGAGGTTTCTGATCGACGTGACGCAGGAGGCCTCATCCACGCCCGAAACGCAGAACACGATGTCCTCGCCGCACTCGCCGTAGAGAGCCATGAGGCCCATGACATCGCGACCGTCGGTATGGCGGTCGCCGATGCTGACCGACACGTCGCTACGGTGCTTGGCAATGATGTCATAGAGCAGCGCAACCGGGCGGGCGTGTAGTCCCAACGGATCTTTAATCGTCTTTGTAAACTCGACCATGTCCCCTCCCACGACATCACACATTCGGCCGGCAAACCCAGCCACGTGGTAGTTATTGTAGCGTTAGATGTTTATCGAGGGCCCCTCCGGATACCCCGTGGTCAAAAAGTGGCAAATATGAGTACTGTCACAAATTTAGTAGCAGCAAAATCGAGAGCAAATTGCCTAGCTTGAGCGATTCGAAGAGGTTGAAAGCCGTCAAACGCCCTTTAAAGGGAGTTAGATAAATCGATTTTGGGCCCATTTTCGCTCAGAGCAGGCCGAAAAATATGGCACTTCTTTTGCAACAGTACTCATATTTGGCATTTTTTGACCACGGGGGCCAAAACCATGCCCCAAAACACAAAAGGAGGGGCCTCGTAAGGCCCCTCCTTAGGAAAGGGAATCGATCTATTCCGCAGCCGTAGATTAATCCTAGCCGCTACTCCATCATGTCAAGGACGGAGGGGCGCAGCTCGCTCTCGGCAGCCTCGGGATCGGTCTCGCGCAGACGGTTGATATAGCGGTTGTACCACATCACGGCAAGGCCCAAGAAGACAACCACGCCGCCAACGTTGTAGACCAACGTCAGCCACAGCGGCTGATCGAGCGGAATGGTGCCGCAGATAAGCACGAAGCAGAAGACCACAAGCAGGAATGCGGCAACGACCAGGCCAAAGCTGCGCGAGCCCATGCGGAAGTCACGGGGAGCGGCGTCGAAGTTCTTGCGCAGCATAAAGTAGGCAAGCAAAATCAGCAGCGGCGGGAGCAGAGCGGTGGCAGCCGTCATGTTGGTGACGATCATGAGCAGGTCGTCGAGGTTGCCGGAGCCCAGGGCCGGGATGATCAGGATGGGGACGACGATGGCGAACTGCAGCCAGGCAGCGCGGGCGGGAATGCCGTGCTCGTTGAGCTCGACGATCTTGCTACCAAAGACGCCCTTGGGGATCTCGGTGAAGAAAACCTTGATGGGAGCAGAGGTCCACATCATGAGGGAGCCCAGCGTGGCGGCGAGAAGGATCAAGCCGATGGCGCGCGTAGACACTTCCATGGGAATGCCAAAGTGGGCAAAGACAGCGCCGAATACGTCGAAGATACCGGTGGAGATGGCAACGCCGCCCTCGGGGATGAACAGGTTAACCAGCAGCGAAGCGCCTGCATACAGAAGGCCGATGGTCAGGCCGGCGATAACGACGGTGCGCACGAAGGCCTTGACGCCACCCTTAAGGTCGTTAAGGAACACGCCGACAGACTCAGCGCCGCCAACGCCCTGGATGATCCAGGCAAGCGTACCGAAGAAGCCCCACGCAGTTGCGAAGTTGCTCATGTCGGGAGCCATGTTGGCGGGAGTAGGAGCCGTAGCGAACTCAACGCCGCCAAAGGCAGCAGCCAGGGACAGCAGGATGAACACGGCGGTCAGGCCGAGAGCCGCGGTCGAACCGAAGGAGGAAATGGAGCCGATCCACTTAGCGCCCTTGGTCGAAACCCACGTGGCGATAGCAAAGACGACGATCTCGATAATGGTGATCCACAGCTGCGAAAGCTCGGCGTTGGCACCAAAGAACACGTAGCTCGCGTAGATGATGACGTTGGGCAGGACGGACGCAAAGAAGAACAGGTTAACGAACCAGTAGCTAAATGCCGTCAGGAACGCCCAGCGACCACCCATCGAGGTCTTAACCCATGCGTACACGCCAGACTCGGAGTCCTTGTTGAGGCCGACGAACTCGGCGGTAACCAGGGTATAGGGGACAAAGTACAAAAGCGTGGCAAAGAAGAACGACGGCGCAGCTGCCAAGCCGATGGCCGCGTTGTTGTTGATGATGTTCTTGATACCGAACACGGCGGCGACCGTCATGCCCAGCAGAGCGAACGAACCAATCGTTCCTCGTTTTTCAGAGGCTTCGGTAGTTTGTGTGACAAGGGGCTAGCCTAGGCAGCAACGCTCTTC
>CAJKZP010000029.1:0-19470 GCA_905204415.1 uncultured Collinsella sp.
CCACCGGCGACACCCTGTGCGATGAAAAGGCACCCATCATCCTGGAGTCCATGGAGTTCCCCGAGCCCGTCATCCGCGTGGCCATCGAGCCCAAGACCAAGGCCGGCCAGGAGAAGATGACCATGGGCCTCATCAAGCTGGCCGAGGAGGATCCCACCTTCAAGACCTACACGGATGAGGAGACCGGCCAGACCATCATCGCCGGCATGGGCGAGCTGCACCTGGAGATCATCGTGGACCGCCTGCTGCGCGAGCTCACGGGGGAGGCCAACGTGGGCGCACCTCAGGTCGCCTACAAGGAGACCATCAAGAAGGCCGTGGACCAGGACACCAAGTATGCCCGTCAGTCCGGCGGCAAGGGCCAGTACGGCCATGTCAAGATCCACGTGGAGCCCAACGAGTCCGGCAAGGGCTACGAGTTTGTCAACGCCATCGTGGGCGGCGCCGTTCCCAAGGAGTATATCCCGGCTGTCGACGCCGGTATCCAGGGCGCCATGAACGCCGGCGTGGTGGCCGGCTTCCCCGTGGTGGATGTGAAGGTCACCCTGTACGACGGCTCCTATCATGAGGTGGACTCCTCTGAAATGGCGTTCAAGATCGCTGGCTCCATGGCCTTCAAGGAGGCCTGCCGCAAGGCCGATCCCACGCTGCTGGAGCCCATCATGAAGGTCAGTGTCATCGTGCCCGATGAGTATATGGGCGATGTCATCGGCGACCTGAACAGCCGCCGCGGCCAGATCATCCAGCTGGAGGCCCGTCCCGGCGCCCAGCAGATCGACGCCTACGTGCCCCTGGCCGAGATGTTCGGCTATGCCACCGATCTGCGCTCCCGCACCCAGGGCCGCGGCCAGTACACCATGGAGCCCAGCCACTACGTGGAGATCCCGAAGAATATCCGGGATAAGATCGTGGAGACCCGCAATAAGCCCCAGGCGTAAGGAAAAAGGGATTGATTTTCCCTCCATTATACGGTAAAATAAGCAATGCTGAGAAAAACCGCATTGCACCCAACAGATTTTGAAAATTGACAGGAGGATTTTCAAATGGCTAAGCAGAAATTTGAAAGAACCAAGCCCCATGTTAACATCGGCACCATTGGTCACGTCGACCACGGCAAGACCACGCTGACCGCCGCCATCACCAAGGTTCTCTCCGAGACCGAGGGCTGCAAGGCTGACTTCACTGCGTTCGAGAACATCGACAAGGCTCCCGAGGAGCGCGAGCGCGGCATTACGATTTCCGTCTCCCACGTCGAGTACGAGACTGCTGCCCGTCACTACGCTCACGTTGACTGCCCGGGACACGCTGACTACGTCAAGAACATGATCTCCGGTGCTGCTCAGATGGACGGCGCTATCCTGGTCATCGCCGCTACCGACGGCCCCATGGCTCAGACTCGCGAGCACATCCTGCTCGCCCGTCAGGTCGGCGTTCCCTACATCGTCGTCTTCCTGAACAAGTGCGACATGGTCGACGATGACGAGCTCATCGACCTCGTCGAGATGGAGACCCGTGAGCTCCTCTCCGAGTACGATTTCCCCGGCGACGACATCCCCGTCATCCGTGGTTCCGCTCTGGGCGCTCTCGAGGGCGACGCCAAGTGGATGGATGCTATCCGCGAGCTCATGAAGGCCGTCGACGAGTACATCCCGACGCCTGCTCGTAACAACGACCTCCCGTTCCTGATGGCCGTTGAGGACGTTATGACCATCTCCGGTCGTGGTACCGTTGCTACCGGCCGTGTCGAGCGCGGTGAGCTCAAGCTCAACGAGCCCGTCGAGATTGTCGGCATCAAGGATACCCAGAACACCGTCGTTACTGGTATTGAGATGTTCCGTAAGTCTATGGACTTCTGCGAGGCTGGCGACAACGTCGGTCTGCTGCTCCGCGGCATCAAGCGTGAGGACATCGAGCGCGGCCAGGTTCTCTGCAAGCCCGGTTCGGTTACCCCGCACACCAAGTTCACCGGCGAGATCTACGTTCTGACCAAGGACGAGGGCGGCCGTCACACCCCGTTCTTCGATGGTTATCGTCCTCAGTTCTACTTCCGTACCACCGACGTTACCGGTACGGTCAAGCTCCCCGAGGGCACCGAGATGGCTATGCCTGGTGACCACATCACCATCGAGGGCGACCTCATCCACCCGATCGCCATGGAGGAGGGCCTGCGCTTCGCTATCCGCGAGGGTGGCCACACCGTCGGTTCGGGCATCGTCTCCACGATCATTGAGTAAATTAGCTCTCTGATATAGCTGACTTAGAGAACCCGGCACTTATATGGGTGCCGGGTTCTTTTCTGCAATGGATATTGAGCCGTTGCTGGTGTCGAGAGGATCGATAATGGTCCTGGGTGCACCGTCGATTAGCTCACGATGGCTTCATTGATGTGTTCCAAATATGAATGGATCCACCGAGAACCAATTGACTCGAGGTTTTCGTTGACAGCACTTACGTAGAGCTGATAAAGTACCAACTCGTGCCCGTACGGGGCGGAAATGAAAGGTTCAGGATAAATGCGTACTCTAGTTACTCTTGCGTGCACTGAGTGCAAGCGCCGCAACTATACGACCACCAAGAACAAGTCGAACATGCCTGATCGTATGGAGATCAAGAAGTATTGCCCCTGGTGCCGTCACCACACGCTGCACAAAGAGACTCGTTAGTCTCTAGTCACATACGCCAGTAGTTCAATTGGTAGAGCATCGGTCTCCAAAACCGAGTGTTGAGGGTTCGAGTCCTTCCTGGCGTGCCAGTCATTATTCCGTAAGCTCCCACATGGGGGCTTACGGTTTACTCATGTATAAGCGCATTGCGCGGAGGTAACCCAAATGGCCAACAAGAAGAACAAGAAGAAGGCTCAGCAGCCGGCACCTGCCAACAACGCTGCCGCCAACTCCAAGGTTGAGGCCAAGAAGGCCGTTACCAAGAAGAGCGAGAAGGCTGCGAAGTCCAAGAAGAACGAGAAGCCTGGTTTCTTTGCCCGCACCAAGAAGTATTTCGCTTCGGTCAAGTCCGAGATGAAGCGTGTCACGTGGCCCGATAAGAAGGAGCTCGTGAACTACTCGGTCGTCGTTTGCGCTTCTCTGATCGTCGTCGGCGTCGTCATCGCTCTGCTCGATGCTGGCTTTGGCGAGGCTCTTGCTCTGTTCTCTGGATTGAGGGGCTAAACCATGTCTAAGCGTTGGTACGTCGTTCACACTTACTCTGGATACGAGAACCGCGTTAAGTCCGATCTCGAGCATCGCATCGAGACCATGGGCATGCAGGACCGTATCTTTGATATCGAGATTCCTATGGAGCGTGTCACCGAGATTAAAGAGGGTGGCAAGCGCGAGACCAAGGATTCCAAGATTTTCCCGGGTTATGTCCTGGTTCGCATGGAGATGGATGACGATGCGTGGACGTGTGTCCGTAACACGCCCGGCGTCACCGGTTTCCTGGGCGGCAACGGCAAGCCCGCTCCGCTTTCCCGCGACGAGTACAATAAGATGACTCGTCGTCCCGGTAAGGGCGATTCGCCCAAGCGTACGTCGGTTGATATTCAGGTCGGCACGTCCGTCCGCGTCACCGATGGCCCGCTTACCGACTTTGATGGCAAGGTCTCCGAGGTTAACACCGAGGCTGGCAAGCTCAAGGTCACGTTGATGATCTTTGGCCGCGAGACGCCGGTCGAGCTCGACTTTAACCAGGTCGCTGTCATCGCTTAAGTTTTCGTCCGTTCGCGCGAGCGTGCTTCTTCTGTGACTGCTCATCTCAGGAGTGCTTCTAACACGTGCGTGCTTACGATATAGCAAGTACTTCACACTCGTGATTCGAAAGGAATGACCATGGCTGAGAAGAAGGTTGCCAACGTCATTAAGCTCCAGATTCCTGCTGGTGCCGCTAACCCCGCTCCTCCCGTCGGCCCCGCCCTGGGCGCTGCTGGCGTGAACATCATGCAGTTCTGCCAGGCCTTTAACGCCGAGACGCAGGACAAGAAGGGCGACATCATCCCCGTTGAGATCTCTGTCTACGAGGATAAGTCCTTCTCCTTCATCACCAAGACCCCGCCGGCGGCTCACCTCATCAAGAAGGAGCTGAACCTCAAGTCTGGTTCCGCTAAGCCCCAGGCCGACAAGGTTGGTCAGCTCTCCCAGGAGCAGCTCACCAAGATTGCCGAGATCAAGATGCCGGACCTCAATGCCAACGACATTGACGCCGCCAAGAAGATCATCGCCGGTACCGCCCGCTCCATGGGCGTCACCATCGCTGAGTAGCGATTTCTTTAGGTAATGACGGGTGCTCCGACCGGGGCGCCCGTTATATGTGTGCAATAGGGCACACGATACGATGTGGGAGGGCTCACGCCCGTTTAACCACAGGAGGTAATGCACATGGCTAAGCATGGTAAGAGCTATAACGCCGCTGCCGAGAAGATCGACCGCGCCACGCTCTACACCCCCCTTCAGGCTGCCAAGCTCATCAAGGAGCTCGACACCGCCAAGTTCGACGAGACCGTCGAGGCCCACTTCCGTCTGGGCATCGATACTCGTAAGGCTGACCAGAACATCCGTGGTTCCATCTCCCTGCCCCACGGCACCGGCAAGACCGTTCGTGTTGCCGTCTTCGCCGAGGGCGAGAAGGCCCGCGAGGCCGAGGCTGCCGGCGCCGACATCATCGGTTCCGACGAGCTCGTCGCCCAGATCCAGAAGGGCGAGATCAACTTCGACGCCGCTATCGCTACGCCGAACATGATGGCCAAGGTTGGCCGCATCGGTAAGATCCTTGGTCCCCGTGGCCTCATGCCGAACCCCAAGCTCGGCACCGTGACCATGGACGTCGCCAAGATGGTCTCCGAGCTCAAGGCCGGCCGCGTTGAGTATCGCGCCGACCGTTACGGCATCTGCCACGTGCCCCTGGGCAAGAAGTCCTTCTCTGAGCAGCAGCTCGTCGAGAACTACGCTGCCCTGTACACCGAGATCCTGCGCGTCAAGCCCTCTTCCGCTAAGGGCAAGTACGTCAAGTCCATCTCCGTGTCTTCCACCATGGGACCTGGCGTCAAGGTCGATCCCGCTGTCCAGCGTGACTTCCTGGCTGAGTAACTAACAGTTACTGCCTGAGCAAAGCAAGCATTGCTAAAGAAACCCGGTTCTGCCCTGCGCAGGACCGAGTTTCTTGCTATCTCGAGCCAAAACCACCACAAAGGTGCCTGTCCCCTTTGTGGTGGTTACCAGGGGGTTCTGGCGGTCGAGGACTCGATGGCCTCGTGGCGCTTGAGTTCGCGGCGCATGGTTTGCGAATTGAGCCAGGCTGCCTGCCAGCCACGGATGGGGTAGCGCGCTTCGTCCAGCTCAAACTGCGTATAACCGCAGGCGTTGATGATTGTTGCCCCGCATGCATGCCGACGCTCACGCTGAAAGTTGGGACCGTAGCATTGGTGCACATGCCCGTGCACCATATAGTCGGGATTCCAGGATTCGAGCGCTGCGTTAAAGCATTCGAATCCTCGATGCGGTAGATCATCCAGATCGCCCACGCCGGCGGCGGGTGCATGGGTGAGCAAGATGTCGCAGCCGCCGACCATCCTCACTTTGCGGGACAGCTTGCGCATGCGCTTGGCCATCTCGCGCTCAGTGTACATGTTGGCACCGTCTCGATAGCGCATGGAGCCGCCAAGACCCGCAATACGGACGCCGCGATACACGTACACGGTGTCTTCGACGCAGATGCATCCACCCGGTGCATGACGCGCGTAGCGGTCATCGTGGTTGCCACGCACGTAGATGAGCGGTTTGTTGATGACCGTGACCAAAAACTCAAGATAATCCGGGTCCAAATCGCCAGCGGACAAAATCAGGTCAACACCCTCAAAGCGTTCCTTGCGAAAGCACTCCCATAGGCATCGTTCTTCGGTATCGGCTATGGCAAGGATTTTCATAGGGCGTGGACCTTCGGCTCATCGTTGGGCTGCGGAATGGTGCCCACCACGTTGTCGGCCAACCAGTCCATCTCAACGATTTGCGTGCTCGGCAGTGGGGGAAAGCCCTCGATCTGCACCACGCCGTCTTGGCTATGGAGCTCGCCGCCAAATGGATTGATGGAGCCCTCGACGATGCCATTGCGGAGTAGCTGAACAAGCTTGCGCGTCTGATAGGGCAGGCCCGGAGCGTAGCGAATATCGATAACGCCCGAGCTCATGCCATACCAGTAGTTGACGGCGCGGACCCGGCTGTCGTCACTGGTCTCGTCCCAGGTGCCATGCAGCAGACTTCGCACGATAAGCTCGTAATATCGGCCCCAGTTCCACACCGGCATGGCAATGCCGGCAACCTTGCCATCGATCAGGCGGTGAAGTCCGTAGGCCGTGGGATCTTCGAGCGACTTTGACATGTCGGCGCCGGTCATGACGCTCACGCCTTCGCGGCACATGGCCTCGGCAAGGCCACCGGCAGGCACATCGCCCCAGGTCAGGATAATTTGCGCACGGGGGTCGAGCAGCGAAGCGCCAATCGCAAAGGCGTTGATTTCGCTGAGTGCGCCCGAGGCAAAGACCGACGCGTGGTAACCGATGCGGTGGTTGTCCGCCATGCTGGCGGCAAGGGCGCCCAGGAGGAACTTGGCCTCGTACATCTTGCCAAAGTACGAACGGACGCTTTGATGGGGAAGACCGATAGAGCAGTTGAGGAACCGAACCCGGGGATACTCAACGGCAGCCCTGAGCGTGTATTCCATCAGGCGGTGCGAGGTCGAGAAGATGACGTTTGCTCCATGTTTGACAGCCGTTTCCACGGCGGCGTAGAACGCGTCCGGATCATGGCAGTCCTCGAACGCCTCGGTGCGCACGATACCGCCAAAGTGCTCATCGAGATACTGACGCCCTTGGTCGTGCAGGCTGTCCCAGCTCGACGTCGCACAGGGGAACTCATGGATAAAGGCGATGCGCAGGGGGTTGGCCGCCGAATAGACGGTCTTGCCCATAAAGAAGCTGAGCACGCCGGAGGTGGACTTGGCGGGCGACTCCTCCTCATCGACGCTCGGTGCTTCGACAAGATCTACCTTGTCCTCGTTATTTTTGCCGGCAATGACCAGCTCGCGCCAGATCTTGCACAGGCGGTTTACGACGATATCCGTCGGTGTATCCAGCAGGCGGTCCTGGTTGTACACATTGAGGTAGACGAGCATGGCGTCGGCGGGCGTAATGTCCAGGTGGTCGCCGCCCGCGCGAAGGTAGGCGCGCTTAAAGAGTAAGAAGGTGTGGCGCAGGTAGTCGACCTTTTTCTGCGGCCATTTTTCGATAAGGTCCTGACCGAGCATCTTGGCGAGCGTCTCGTAGCTTCCCTCGCGTGAGAACTCGATCTCGTATAGGGGGCAGACGCGCCAAAACGCGCAGAACTCACCGTACAGGCGGCTTTCGACGGAATCCCATGTGCCGGGGTAGAGACGGGTGACCTTGGCCGAAACCGTCGGGGCGTCCAGGAATTTGAGGACACTGACGCGCTTGTTGCCCTCTTGGACGTAAAACCGATGCATGAACTCGGTGACGATGACGGGATCGCGATAGCCCTCGGTCACCTGGATGTCGTAGAGGTTGGACCACTTGCGGGCGAACTCGGTGCTAAACGGCAGCAAGGGCATAAAGTTGCATGAAAAGGCGGACTGACGGCCCTTAGTAACCGTACCGACGACCATTTCGAGCGGAATGTCCCTTAGGCCGACGCTCTCTCGCTGACCTAAGGGGAGCTGGGCGACCAAGCTATCGAGGTCCGTGAGGTACGGATGCTCGCTTTGACTAATGGCGCGTCGACGTCCTTGCTCGCCGCGCTTGCGTGCTTGACGATAGGCCTCTTCCATGGTGTCTACTCCCTTAGTCGTTTAAACAACGATATGAACCATGGTACCACGATGCGAAACCACCACAAAGGTGCCTGTCCCCTTTGTGGTGGTTTAGGCGATGATGGGGGCGATGGCGCGGATGCAGGCGTCGGCTGCCGTGAAAGTGGTGCTGTCGTCGCTGACGATAAAGATGATCTTGCCCTTAATGCCAAAGTCGCCGATCTCGCTAAAGAGCACATACGGCTCCTTGTCAAAACCCGAGATGGGTGAGACAGCCGTTTTAGTGGTGCTGACGAGCTCGTCTGCTAGCGCATCGAGCGACGCCCATTTGGAGGGGTCTTTCACTGCGACGGGGACGGCTACGCGCCCAAAGGGCATCAAATGCACGAGCGTGTTCTTGGAGATGTTGGAGTTGGGGACGATGATGGTCTGCCCGCAGGCATCTTCGATGGTCGTGTGGCGCCAGGTGATGTCCTGGACCACGCCTGATACGCCACCGACCTCGATGTTGTCGCCAGGCTTGATGATGCCCATAAAGGTCACCTGCATGCCGCCGATAAGGTTTGAGAGCGTGTCCTGAAAGCCCAGGGAGATGGCGATGCCGCCGACGCCAAGAGCGGCGACGAGCGCGTTTGCGTTAATGCCAAAGCAGTTGTCGAGGATAAAGCTGCCGCCGATCATCCAGATGACGGCGCGAGCGATGTTGATGAAGATGCTCGATGCTGGAAGCGGGTTATCGTCGCGGTTGAGTAGGTGGCGCAGCGTCTTGGAAACGACTTTGGTGGCGATTGCCGTGCCTATTGCCAAGATGCCGGCCCAGATGATGTTGTGGACCCACCGTTGCTCAAAGAAATGAAGAATCGGCTCAAACAATTCCATGTAGGGAAAACCTCCTAATGATCATTCAACCATGATACCCACCAAAAAGCCCGTCCGATCACATCGGACGGGCCGATAACTTGAGATGGGGCGGTCGCGGTGGCGTAAGCTGGGGCGCCGGCGAGCACGCCGGTAAGGAGTGCGGCGGTCAAGCAAGACGGGGAAGAGGTCTTCTCATGGCAGTTTCCTTAGTTCTTAACCAGTGGTCCCTGCTGACGCTGGATTATCGACATAATATGCGAAAACCGCCGCAAAGGTGTCTGCCCCTTTACGGCGGTTTTGACGTTTGTGCAGATAAAACCTGCCAAAATTAACATCCCTTTTTGGCAGGTTTAGCTCAGTAGCATGCGGTCGTTGGCGAGCTCGCCGCCCGAGACCTCCTCGAACTTCTGCAGCAGGTCGGCCACGGTGAGCGATTTCTTCTCATCGCCCGCCACGTCGTAGATTACGTGGCCCTCGTGCATCATGATCAGACGATTGCCCAGACGGATGGCGTCGTTCATGTTGTGCGTGACCATGAGCGTGGTCAGGTGGTTCTCGTCGACAATCTCCTCGGTCAGATTGAGCACCTTAGAGGCCGTCTTGGGGTCGAGGGCCGCGGTGTGCTCGTCGAGCAGCAGCAGGCGCGGCTTGGTGAGCGTTGCCATGAGCAGGGTGAGTGCCTGGCGCTGGCCACCCGAAAGCAGGCCGACCTTGGCGTTGAGGCGCGTGTCCAGACCAAGGTCCAGGCGCTTGAGCAGTTCAACGTACTCGTCCTTCTCGGCCTTGGTGACGCCCCACGAAAGACCGCGACGCTGGCCGCGGCGCTTGGCGAGGGCCAAGTTCTCGGCGATCTGCATGTCGGCTGCGGTGCCGCGCATGGGGTCCTGGAACACGCGGCCCAGGTACTTGGCGCGCTGCGACTCGCTCAGACGCGAGATGTCGGTGCCGTCGAGCTCGATAACGCCCGAATCGAGCGGATATACGCCGGCGATCATGTTGAGCAGCGTGGATTTGCCGGCGCCGTTACCGCCGATCACGGTTACAAAGTCGCCATCGTTGAGGGTAAGGTCGACGCCGGTAAGAGCGCGCTTCTCGGTGACGGTGCCCTTGTTAAAGGTCTTCTTGACGTGTGAGAGCTTAAGCATCTACTTCATCCCCCTTCGTGTAGGAGCTGCGGAGCTTATAGCGCTCCCAAACCACTGGCACGCACAGGGCCACGGCGACGATTACGGCGGAGAGCAGCTTCATGTCGTTGGCGTCCATGCCCAACTGCAGCACGATGGCGCGGATAAGGAAGTACACCACGGAGCCAAAAACGGCGGAGGCAAGACGGACACTAAACTGCGTGAGACCGCCGGGCAGCAGGCGGCCGAGCACCTCGCCGATAACAATGGCGGCAAGACCGATAACGATGGCACCAGTGCCCATGCCAATGTCGGCGTACTTCTGGCTCTGGCAGATGAGCGCGCCCGAAAGGCCAATGAGGGCGTTGGAGAGCACGAGGGCGATCATCTTGGTGGAGTTGGTGTTGACGCCCAGAGCGCGGATCATGTATTCGTTGTTGCCGGTGGCGCGCAGTGCCGAGCCGATCTCGGTGCCAAAGAACCAATACAGGATGGCGACGATAGCCACAGCGAGCAAGATGCCCAGGATGATGGCGACGGTGGACTGCGGCAGGCCCGTCATGTTGCTGACAGACGAGAAGATGGTGCCCTTGGCAAGGATGGGCGTATTGGATTTGCCCATGATGCGCAGGTTAATGGACCACAGACTGATCTGGGTGAGGATTCCGGCGAGGATCGCGGGAATCTCAAAGACGGTGGTCAAAATGCCCGTGATGGCGCCCGCGATGGCACCGGCACACATGCCGGCCAAAACAGCGAGCAGCGGGTCGACATTATTATTGACGATGAGCACGGCGCAGACGCAGCCGCCGAGGGCAAAGCTGCCGTCGCAGGTCATATCGGGGATGTCGAGCAGGCGGAACGTGATAAACACGCCAAGCACCATAATGCCCCAGAGGACGCCCTGCGAAACGGCGCCCTGCAATGCAATAAGCATGCTTTATACCTCCTAGGATAGGGTGGACACGTGAGTCACCATGATAGCGGTAACAATGCATAAAAGAGCTGCGGCCGGATGTTTTGTCTCATCCGTAACAAGCAGGGCGAACGCCGGTCTTTGGCGTTCGCCCCTGTGGCTCACATATTGAATAACACGGCAACGGCACGAGTGCGTGCCCTAGACGCGCTACCGCGCATAGCGTTACTCGTCCAGAGCGGAAAGGTCGATGCCCAGAGCCTCGGCCATCTCATCGTTCTTGACGACGACCAGGTCCTTGCTCGAGAGATGCTTGATCGGCATATCCTCGGGCTTGGCCTCGCCCTTCAGGATCTTGACGGCCATCTCGCCCGCGGCGTAGCCCAGATCCTCGTAGTTGATGGAGAGGGTGAACAGGCCGCCAGCCATGCACATACCCTCCTCGCCGGTCACGTAGGGAAGCTTGTTCTCCTTGCAGATCTGGCCCACCTGCGAGGCGCCCGCGGCGATGGTGTTATCGGTGGGGGAGTACAGCGCGTCGACCTTGCCCACGGCAGATTCGACGACGGACTGGATCTCGTTGGAGCTCGAGACGGTGTAATCGGTGTAGTCCAGGCCCAGCTTGTCGAGTTCCTTCTTGGCGGCCTTGATCTGGACGTCGGAGTTGGACTCGGCGGTGCAGTAGAGCAGGCCGATCTTCTTTACGTCGGGCAGGACCTTCTGCATCATCTCGAGCTGCTCGGCGACCGGGGTGAGGTCGGAGGCGCCAGTGACGTTGGTGCCGGGCTTATCGTTGTCCTGGACCAGGCCCGAGGCGGCGTAGTCGGTGATGGCGCAGCCCACGATGGGGATATCGGCGGTGGCGCCAGCGGCGGCCTGCGCGGCGGGTGTAGCGATGGCATAGATCAGATCGACGCCATCGCCCACGAACTTGTCGGCGATGGACTTACACGTGGACTGGTCGTTCTGGGCGTTCTTTTGATCAATCTTGACCTTGAGACCGCTCTTCTTGATAGCCTTGACAAAGCCGTCGTTGGCGGCGTCGAGTGCGGAGTGCTCGGTGAGCTGCAGAACGCCGACGGTGTAGTCGGAACCGGCGGCAGCAGAGCCGGAACCAGAGTTGCCGCCGCATCCGGCGAGCGGAGCGAGCGCGAGCAGGCCAGCAGAGACCAGAAGGCTCCTGCGGCTGATGGTGATGTCCTTCATATCGTTACCCCCCAGTATAGAAATGGCTGGAAACACTGCACTCAAACAAAGTGCAAGTGGAACTATAGTAGCGCGGATGTCCATTTTTACAATAACTTGGCGGGTTTTTTAATACAGAACCGGATGGGCGGTACGGGTAGTTGAATGGACGGCGGAGGTTCTTATGCGGCGGAGGCGTCCTCCTCGTCTAGCGCAGCAAAGAGCTTCTTGCCGTCGAGCAAGCGCGTGCTGACGTTTTTCATGCGGCTGACCTCAACGGTGCGCAGGGTGTCGTCGGCGCCTCGGGTGTCGTAGACTGTTCCCAGCAGATACGAGACGCCATCGCGTTGCCTGATGGCAAAGGGCCGGACCGTCATCCGCACCACCTCGGTTTCGCCGCGTGCCGTGACGCTCGAAATATCAAAGCTCACCGTGGTTCCGTGGTCGATGGCCTGCTCGATGAGCTCGCAGGTGTCGATGCGCTTGACGGGCGTGTGCGTGGCCTTGGTGGATTTGCTGCCGGCACTTGGAGCAGGCTCGGGTGCATCGAGGTAACCGCGAACGTCGGCACTCGCCATGGCGACCAAGTGCTGAGCCATGCTTTTTCGAATGGCGATGGGCGTGGAGCGGTTGCGCATGACCATGCCGTGGAGCCGGATGATTTCCTCGTCGGTGAGCGGACGGGTCAAGAGCCGATACCCCACGCCGCGCTTGTACTCAATTTCGTATCCGGCATGGCGAAGTGCGGAGATGGCGGTGTAGATGCTGCGCCGCGCCGCCGAAATGGGCATGCGGGCGGGGTCGTCGGGATGGGCGAGGCGCCGGATCAACTCATCGGAAAGCATGGCCTTGTCCTCGCCGGTGTTCTCGCTTAATAGTTGCAGGATGCGAACGGCGCGATAGGCTGCCATCGAGGCGGCGCCTCTAGTCGTGGTGTCGTAGGTTTCAACAGCGGTTTCGGTCATGGTGCCCACGTCCTTTCCGTTTTGGGTGGCAACGGTATGGAGCCTAGGACGCGGGGTTTTCCCAGGGGCGCAGGGCGCTCTGGGCGGTCGGTAGTCGTCGGCAAACGGCGGTTCGAGTTTTCAACAGCCCTGCTCAACTGACCAAAAGCTTGCCAAAAGCTTGACGGATGCTGTTGAAAAAAAGCGTCTCTCGACCGATGCCGAGAGACGCTTGTGCGATGAGAGTTGGCGTGTGGCGACGCGAGCTAGCGTCCGACGATTAGAAGTCGGCGTTGCCCACGGTGCGCGGGTGCGGCAGGACGTCGCGGATGTTGCCCACGCCCGTCAGGTACATGACCAAGCGCTCAAAGCCCAAGCCGTAGCCGGCGTGCTTGCAGGAGCCATAGCGGCGCAGGTCCAGATAGTACTTGTACTGCTCGGGGGCCATGCCCAGATCCTTAATTCGACCTTCGAGCAGGTCCAGGCGCTCTTCGCGCTGGGAGCCACCGATAATCTCGCCGATGCCCGGCACCAGGCAGTCGGCGGCGGCGACGGTCTTGCCGTCGTCGTTCATGCGCATGTAGAAGGCCTTGATCTCTGCCGGGTAGTCGGTTACGAAGGTCGGGCGCTTAAAGTGCTCCTCGGTCAGGAAGCGCTCGTGCTCGGTCTGCAGGTCGATGCCCCAGCTGACGGGGTAATCAAACTGGTGGCCAGCAGCGACTGCCTGCTCCAGGATCTCGACGGCTTCGGTGTAGGTAACGCGGGCAAAGTCAGAGTTTGCCACGTGGTCCAGGCGCTCGATCAGTCCCTTGTCCACAAACTTGTTGAGCATGTTGAGCTCGTCGGGGCAGGTGGCCATAACGTCCTTAAGGACGTACTTGAGCATGGCCTCGGCGTTATCCATGTAGTCGTTCAGATCGGCAAAGGCCATCTCGGGCTCGATCATCCAAAACTCGGCGGCGTGGCGCGTGGTGTTGGAGTTCTCGGCGCGGAAGGTGGGGCCAAAGGTGTACACGTCGCCAAAGGCCATGGCAAAGTTCTCGGCATTGAGCTGGCCGGACACGGTGAGGCTCGCATGCTTGCCAAAGAAGTCCTGGCTCCAGTCGACCTCGCCGGACTCGGTGAGGGGCGGATTTTTGGGGTCGAGCGTGGTCACGCGGAACATCTCGCCGGCACCCTCGCAGTCACTCGTGGTGATGATGGGGGTGTTGACGTAGACAAAGCCCTGCTCCTGGAAGAAGCGGTGGATGGCGGCAGCCGCGACAGAGCGGATGCGGAACACGGCACGGAATAGGTTGGTGCGCGGGCGCAGGTGCTGCTGGGTGCGCAGGAACTCGACGGTTGCGCGCTTCTTCTGCAGCGGGTAATCCGGGGCGCTGACGCCCTCGACCTCGATGGAGGTGGCAGAAAGCTCGAAAGGCTGGGGCGCATCGGGGGTCAGCTTGACGGTGCCGATGCAGATGAGGGCGGCCGAGACGTTTTGGTGGGCGATCTCGTCGTAGTTGTCGAGCGCCTCGCGGTTCATGACGACCTGCAGGTCGCGGAAGCAGCTGCCGTCGTTGAGCGTAACAAAGCCAAAGTTCTTCATGTCGCGGACGGACTTGACCCAGCCGGCGACGGTGACAGTCTGGCCGCCGAGCGACTCGGCATCGGCGTAGAGCTGCGCGATTTTGGTGCGGTTCACGTATCCTCCCATAACGGTTGAATGATAGTTATCCATACAGTTCGATATTCTAGCAGCTCGGCTCATTTGGGCTATACAGATAAGGCATTGGCGGGATGGTTTTTCAAACGAAAAGCGCCCGCGGCCAAATGGTCGCGGGCGCTTGACGAGGTGCCTTTTGGCTGTGTGGCGCGGGGCCTGGCTACTTGGTCTTGGCAACCAGCAGCGGGTCGCCAAGCTTGACGAGCGGGTTGCCGCCGATAAGCGTTCCAGACTCGCCGACATGGTCGATGCTCTTAAGACGATCGAGCTCGGAGACGATGACGGTCACGATGTCCTCGTGACCGGCGGCCTTGATGGCCTCGCGGTCGAAGCTGATGAGCGGCTGACCTGCCTTGACCACATCGCCCATCTCGACAAAGCGGGCAAAACCCTTGCCGTTCATTTCCACGGTGCCCAGGCCGACATGGATGAACACGCGCAGGCCGTCTTCGGTAATCATGCCGATGGAGTGGTTGGTGACGGTGGTGGCACCGATGCGGCCGTTGGCGGGCGCATAGATGGTGCCGGTAATGGGCTCGATGCCATAGCCCTGGCCAAGCATGCCCGAGGCGATCGTCTCGTCAGGGACCTCGTCCAGGTTGACGAGCACGCCGTTGACGGGGGCATAGATGACGCCTTCGCGGGTGGCGAAGCTTGCTGCGGGCGGAACGGACGCCTCGCCCGTCGAGGTGAAGGTGGACTTAAACGAATCGAGCAGACCCATAGTTGCCTCCAACTTAAATAGGCGCATATCGCGCGCTTGGTTTGCCGGAAACGTTTCATATATGTTTCGCGGCTTGGTCAACGCCCCCTATTTTACGCTGCTCAGCGATACCTCTGAGCTGGGATTATGTGATATATCAGTTGAAGGGAAACTTATTGCTGGAGTGTTTCTGCGCCACGGGTTCAAGTGGGGTACGCTTGAAGGCGAAAAACAAGGGCGCATAATTTGCGCGAAGGGAGCCCATATGATTGTCGAGAACCATGCGCTGTGGGGCGAGGAACCGACCGAGGAATATCCGGCGACGTTTACGTATTTGGGTGCCGAGCCGCTGCCCGATAAGCCGAATGGCCGCCGCCCTGCTGTGATTATCTGCGGCGGAGGTGCGTTTACGCATATCGCTCTGCATGAGCAGGATCCCGTGGCGTTTGCGTTTTTGGATCACGGTTACCAGGCCTTTGTGCTCAACTATGTCACGAGTGACACGGGCGATGTGAGCTTTCCGCACCCACAGGCAGACCTTGCCAAGATGGTCGCCACGGTGCGCGCCAACGCCGACGAGTGGCATGTCGATCCCAAGCGCGTGTGCGTCGTGGGGTTCTCGGCGGGCGGCATGATCTGCGCTTCGCTGGCAACGCAATGGAAGACTGGTCCCTTCGCGGGCCTGGCAGGGGCGCGTCCGGACGACATTCGTCCCGATGCCGCGGTGCTGGGCTATCCGCTGCTCGACTTTGCCTATGTGCGCGACATGCAGACGCGCGACCCGCGCATCGACCTGCGCGTGCCCAAGACGGGCGGCAAGACGGGGCGCGATCTGCTCAACGACTACCTGTCGATGGTGACGGGTGACGAGGCAACTGACGAGCATCTGGCCGACATCTGCCCCACCACACACGTTTCGCGCCAGATGCCCCCGACCTTTGTGTGGGGCGTGTCCGACGATAAAACGGCGCCGATCGCGCAGGTCTATCCGTTTGCGCAGCGCATGGCCGAGGAAGGCGTCGTATGCGAGATGCACGTCTTTGACCAAGGTGGTCACGGCCTTTCGCTCGGCAACGCCAACACCGCGGTCGACAACGAGGACAAGCAAGTGGCGGTCCGTCCTTGGATTCGCCTAGCCTTCCGCTTCCTGGAGCGCCACGGGTTTTAGTTACGGCGTTTTACCAAACGCCGTAACCACTCGACGCTGCAAGCCCGCCAGGGCGGCAATCTGTCGATTGAACAGCGGTGTGTGTTCGCGCTATCATGCGTGGTTAAATGGTTAGCCATGGCAAACGGTTAGCCAAGATAAACAAAATGTAACGCCCTGTGGGCGCCGGGGGAGGAACACGGACGTGAAGCTCGATACACTCGAGATTGGAAAGGACGCCGTTGTCGCATCGGTGGCATCGGACGATCAGGCACTCCGACAGCATATTTTGGACATGGGTCTAACGCCGGGCACCGAAGTCACCATGATGAAGTACGCCCCCATGGGTGACCCGCTCGAGATCCGCCTGCGTGGCTACGAGTTGACACTGCGTAAGGACGATGCCGCTCGCATCGAGCTCGTGGGTATTCACGACACCGATACGGGTCCGCGCGCTAACGCCGCAATCGGCACGACGGAGCATCCGGCCCTGGGCGAGGGGACGTATTCGCCCCGTGCGGCAAAGACGGCCGTGCCAGAGGGCGCGCCGCTGCACTTTGCCCTCGCCGGCAACCAAAACTGCGGCAAGACCACGTTATTCAACCAGCTGACGGGCTCCAACCAGCACGTCGGTAACTTTCCCGGCGTGACGGTCGACCGCAAAGATGGCACCATCCGTAACCATCCCGAGGCGAGCGTTACCGACCTGCCCGGCATTTACTCCCTGTCGCCGTACACAGGCGAGGAGGTCGTGAGCCGTCAGTTCATCCTCGACGAGCGTCCGGACGCCATCATCGACATCATTGACGCCACCAACATCGAGCGCAACCTGTACCTGACACTGCAGCTCATGGAGCTTGACCGTCCTATGGTCATCGCGCTCAACATGATGGACGAGGTGACCGCCAACGGCGGCGCCGTGGACGTCAACTTGCTCGAGAGCCTGTTGGGCGTGCCCGTTGTCCCCATTAGCGCTGCCCGCAACGAGGGCATCGGCGAGCTGGTGGACCACGCCCTGCACGTGGCGCGGTTCCGCGAGCGCCCTGGTCGCCTGGACTTTTGCGCGCCCGACGGTCCGGACGGCGGTGCGCTGCATCGCTGCATCCACGGTATTGCTAACCTGATCGAGGACCATGCCGTGACGGCGCACATCCCGGTGCGCTTTGCGGCGACCAAGCTGGTCGAGGGCGATGAGCTGGTAACCGAGGCGCTTCACCTGGATCGCAATGAGCTCGACGCTATCGAGCACATCATCACCCAGATGGAGGGCGAGGCCGGCACCGACCGCCTATCTGCGCTGGCCGATATGCGTTTTAGCTTTATCGGCGACGTGTGCGGGCGTTGCGTCGTCAAGCCGCACGAGAGCCGCGAGCACGTGCGCTCCGTCAAGATTGACCGCATCCTGACAGGTCGTTACACAGCCATTCCGGCGTTTCTGGTGATCATGGGCCTCGTCTTTTGGCTGACGTTTGGCGTGATCGGCGCGGCGTTGCAGGGACTCATGGAGGACGGTATCGCTGCCATCATCGCCTCGGCCGATGCGGGCCTCAAGGCGTTCGGTACCAACGACGTGGTGCGCTCGCTGGCTGTCGACGGCGTGCTTACGGGCGTGGGCAGTGTGCTGACCTTCCTGCCGATTATCGTCGTGCTCTTTTTGTTCCTCTCCATTCTGGAAGACTCCGGATACATGGCGCGCGTGGCCTTTGTCATGGATAAGGTGCTGCGTCGCTTTGGCCTGTCGGGCCGCAGCTTCGTGCCCATGCTCGTCGGTTTTGGCTGCACCGTGCCGGCTATCATGTCGACCCGTACGCTCCCATCCGAGCACGACCGCAAGATGACGGTCATGCTCACGCCGTTTATGAGCTGCTCAGCCAAGTTGCCGGTTTACGGCTTGCTGTGCGGGGCGTTTTTCCCGCAGGCGGCGGTTCCCGCCATGGTTTCGCTCTATCTGATCGGTATCGTGGTCGGCTGTATCGCGGCTTTGGTGCTCAACCGCACGGCATTTAAGGGCGACCCGGTGCCGTTTATCATGGAGCTTCCCAATTACCGCCTGCCGAGCGTCAAGACGACGGTGATGCTGGCATGGGATAAGGCCAAGGACTTCATCACCAAGGCCTTTACCATTATCTTTGCCGCTACGGTGGTCATTTGGTTCCTGCAGACGTTCGATATCCGCTTTAACGTGGTCGCCGACCAGTCGCAAAGCCTGCTTGCGGGCCTCGGCAGCATCATCGCGCCGGTGCTGGCGCCGCTCGGCTTTGGCGACTGGCGCGCCTCGACGGCGCTCGTCACCGGACTCATTGCCAAGGAGAGCGTCATCTCGACCCTCACGGTACTTTTGGGTGCGACCTCGCCCGCGGCACTGTCGACCATGTTTTCGCCGTTTACTGCCTATGTGTTCCTGGTCTTTACGTTGCTGTACCCGCCGTGCGTGGCTGCGATCGGCGCCGTCAAGAGCGAGCTGGGCGCGCGCTACGCCGTTGCCGTGTTCGCGTTTCAGGTGACGGTCGCCTGGATCGTGGCGTTTGTCGTGCATTCGGCGGGCATATTGCTGGGGTTGGCTTAGTTATTTATTGATGGCGCAACCTCTGTGTATTGAGTTGATTGCGGCCCCGCATCTGTGCTGACGGATGCGGGGCCGTTGCTATATAATCGCCCACCGCTCAAGACAATCGGAGAGGTTTCCTACATGGCTCAGGCAAGACAAGATGGTATCTCACTCAAACAGTGGTTCCCGCTTATCGGGCTCGCCTGTTGCGCGTTCGTGTTCAACACATCGGAGTTCATGCCCATCGGCCTTTTGACTGATATTGCCGCATCGTTCTCGCTCACCGAGGCCCAAGCCGGCATCATGATTTCGGTCTACGCCTGGGGCGTCATGCTGCTGTCGCTGCCACTCATGGTGTTTGCCTCGCGCTTTGAGTTCAAGCGTATGCTGCTCGGCGTGCTCGCCGTGTTTTCTCTGGGTCAGTTCCTGTCCGCTGTGGCACCGACATATCCCATACTGGTTTGTGCACGCCTGGTGGTCGCCTGTGCGCATGCCGTGTTCTGGTCAGTCGCCTCGATCATGGCC